>DASSKL010000070.1 GCA_035690485.1 Mycobacteriales bacterium
GGGATGACGCTTCTCGACATCGGCTCCGGACCCGGCACGATCACTGCGGACCTGGCCAGGCTCGTCGCCCCCGGACGTGTCACCGCGTTGGAGGCGACACCCGAAGCGCTCGCCCTCACGCAGGCGGAGATCACGTCGCAAGGACTGCACAGCGTCGGCTTCGCCGTCGGCGACGTGCATGCACTGCCGTACGACGACGGCACGTTCGACATCGTGCATGCCCACCAGGTGCTGCAGCACGTGGCCGATCCCGTGCGCGCCCTCACCGAGATGCGCCGCGTCTGCAAGCCACAGGGCATCGTGGCTGCGCGCGACAGCGACTACCGCGGTTTCACGTGGTGGCCGTTGCTGCCGGAGCTGGACGAGTGGATGGCGCTCTACCAACGGGTCGCCAGGGCCAACGGCGGCGAGCCCGACGCCGGCCGGCGACTGCTGTCGTGGGCGCAGCAGGCCGGTTGCACCGACGTCACCCCGTCTGCGTCGGCCTGGTGCTACGCGACGCCCGACGATCGCGACTGGTGGGGTCGGTTGTGGGCCGACCGGGTCCGGCAGTCGGCCATGGCCGAGCAGGCACTCGCGAGCGGCGCGGCCACCGCGGCGGACCTGCAGCGCATCGCCGACGGCTGGCTGCGCTGGGCACAGGCACCGGACGGCTGGCTCGCCATCCCGCACGGCGAGATCATCGCGAGGCCCTGACGGCACCGTCCGAGCCGGATGCTTGACTCGACGCATGCCTCTGCACGGTGACTACGAGCCCAGCAGCTGGAAATGGGTGCGCGACCAGGTCGAGCTCTACGAGAGCTCCGGCGGGACGCAGGGCACGACCCTGCGCGACACCGGAATGCCGGTCATCGTCGTGACGAACCGCGGCGTGAAGTCGGGCAAACTTCGCAAGACGCCGGTGATGCGCGTCGAGCACGAGGGCCGCTACGCGGTCGTCGCTTCCGTCGGTGGCGCGCCGAAGCACCCCACCTGGTACCACAACCTCGTCGCGGACCCCCACGTCGAGCTGCAGGACGGGCCGCAGAAGTGGGACATGGTGGCGCGCGAGGTCAGCGGCGCCGAGCGGCAGGAGTGGTGGGACCGTGCCGTCGCGGCCTACCCGCCCTACGCGGACTACCAGCAGAAGACCGACCGCGTGATCCCGGTGTTCGTGCTCGAGCAGGCCTAGCGCCGCACGTCGAGCGACCAGCTGCGGTCCTCGTGCCGCGACCGGATGCGCCAGCCCTGCGGCGTACGCACGATCTCGTCGCGGTACCACAGCCCGCAGAACAGCACCTGCTTCTCGTCGGCGACGACCATCGGGTTGAAGCAGATGCTGCGTACGGCGGCGGTGTCGGCGTCGGCCGCGTAGTCGATGTCGATGACCGTGCTGCCGACCAGGTGCTGGAAACCGGCGAAAGCCGGCAGGTTGTCGTCGAGAAAGACCTTCTGCTCGGCCAGCGACCCGCGGATGCCGCCCATCTCGCTGTAGTCGATCACCGCGTCGGGCGTGAACACCGCGTCGAGGTCGTCCCAGCGCCTGGAGTCGATCGCCGCGCAGTAGCGCGCGAGGAGGTCGAGGATCTCCAGCCGGTCGGAGATCTCCTGCTGCGACAGCATCAGCGGACCATGTCGGCGAGCGACCGCAGCACGGCGGGCTCGGTGACGCCGCCCACCAGAAGCGTCGTCACCGGCGACTGCCGCCAGAGCTCCATGCGCTCGCGGATCCTCGGCAGCGGGCCGCAGAGCGCGATGCCGTCGGCGAGGTCGTCGGGCACCGCCTGGAACGCCGCATCGCGGTCGCCGGCCAGGAACAGCTCCTGCACCCGGCGAGCCTCGTCCGCGTATCCCATGCGGGAAACCACGTCGAGGTGGAAGTTCTCGTTCTTCGCACCCATGCCGCCGATGTAGAAGCCGAGCGTGAGCTTCACGGTGTCGATGGCCCGCTGCACGTCGTCGTCGACGATGACGGAGACCGGGCAGGCGATCTCGAAGCCCGGTCGGGCCGATGCCAACGCGTCGGCGTAGAGGGCACCGCCGCGCTCGACGTGGAAGAAGATCGGCAGCCAGCCGTCGGCGATCTCGGCGGCGAGCGCGACGTTCTTCGGGCCCTCCGCGCCGAGGTAGACAGGGATGTCCGGCCGCAGCGGATGGCAGTTGGCCTTCAGCGGCTTGCCGAGCCCGGTGCCGCCCGGATAGGGCAACGGGTAGTGCTCGCCCGCGTTGGTCACCGGACCCTCACGACGCCAGACGTCACGCAGGATCCAGACGTATTCGCGGGTGCGGGCGAGCGGCTTGGGAAAGGGCACGCCGTACCAGCCCTCGACCACCTGCGGGCCGCTCACTCCGAGGCCGAGCACCATCCGACCGCCCGACAGCCGGTCGAGAGTGAGCGCCGCCATCGCGGTGGCGACCGGCGTCCGCGCGGAGATCTGCGCGAGCCCGGTGCCGAGCTTGATCCGGGACGTGTGCGCCCCGACCCAGGCCAGCGGGGTGAACACGTCGGAGCCGTAGGACTCGGCGGTCCAGATGGAGTCGAAGCCGGCGTCCTCGGCCGCCTGCGCCAGCGGCACCTGGTCGCCCGGACCCGGCCCGACCCAGTAGCCGAGCATGAGGCCGAGCTTGAGGTCAGCGGTCATCGCGCGGCAGCCCCAGGATGCGTTCGCCGATGACGTTGCGCAGCACCTCGCTGGTGCCCCCGGCGATCGTGAGGCAGCGGGTGTTGAGCATCGTGTGGGCCAGCTGCCCGGCGGCGCCGTCGAGCGCCAGACCCTGCTCCCCCAGCAGCTCGAAACGCAGCTCCGCGGCCTCCTGCTGGTGGCGCATGCCAACCAGCTTGCGCACGCTGCTGGCCGGACCGGGATCGGCACCGGACAGCTGGCGCAGCGTCGTACGGAACGCCAGCAGCGCCTGCACGTGCGCCTCGCAGACCAGCCGCCCGAGGCGGTCACGCAGCAGCGGGTCGACGCGGTCGCGCACGGCCACGTCGGCGAGCACGTCCTCGACCCCGCGGCCGAAGTGCGCGCCCGCGCTCATCGCGACCCGTTCGTTGGCGAGGGTCGTGCGGGCCAGCCGCCACCCGTCACCGACGGCACCGACCACGCAGTCGTCCGGCACGAAAACGTCGTCGAGGAACACCTCGTTGAACGCCGCATGCCCGGTCAGCTCGCGCAGCGGACGCACGTCGACGCCCTGGCTCTTCATGTCGAGCAGGAAGTAGGTGATGCCGTCGTGCCGGTCGGGCCCCTTGCCGTTGCCGCTGGTGCGCGCGAGCAAGATCGCCCAGTCGGCGACATCGGCCATGCTGGTCCAGACCTTCTGGCCGGTGATGCGCCAGCCGCCCTCGACCTTCACCGCCCGGGTCGTCAGGCTCGCCAGGTCGGAACCGGCGCCGGGTTCGCTGAACATCTGGCACCAGGTGATCTGACCGTGCAGCGTCGGCCGCACGAAGCGCTCCTGCTGCTCGGCGCTGCCGTGCGCCACGATCGTCGGCGCGGCCCAGCCGCCGATGATGAGGTCGCGCCGTTTGATGCCGGCCGCTGCGAGCTCCTGGTCGATGACGAGCTGCTCGACCGCCGAGGCGTCGCGGCCCCACGGCGCCGGCCAGTGCGGCACCAGGTAGCCGGCATCGGCGATCGCCGCGGCGCGTTGTGCCGGGTCGAGGTCGCGCACGCCGTCGACGAACTCCCGCACCTGCGCGCGCACCGCGGCGGTGTCGTCACCCAGCTCGAGGTGCAGGCGGCGGCGTACGCCGGACAGCGCCAGGTCTGCTGCCCGCCCCCGCCACTGCGCGGGATCGCCGAGGAGCGCGCGCAGGGACAGCGCACGCTTGAGTACGACGTGCGCGTCGTGCTCCCAGGTGTAGCCGATCCCGCCCAGCACCTGGATGCAGTCCTTGGCGTTGTCGACCGCTGCCTCGACGGCGACGGCGACGGCGATGGCCGCGGCGAGGTCACGATCGGGGGCGGCCGGCTCGTCGAGTGCGCGGGCGGCGTCCCAGGTCGCAGCCCTGGCCTGCTCGGCGCGCACCAGCATGTCGGCGCACAGGTGCTTGACCGCCTGGAATGCTCCGATCGGCCGGCCGAACTGCTCCCGAGTGCGGGCGTAGTCGGTGGCGGTGTCGAGCGCCCAGCCGGCCAGGCCGGCGCACTCCGCCGCGACCAGCACCCCGGTGAGCGACCGCACGGCGTCGAGGTCGAGACCGGGCAGGATGCGGGCAGCCGGCACCGCTACGCCCTCGAGATCGAGCCGCGCAGGACGGCGGGTGCCGTCGAGACCGGGCAGCTCGTGGACGGCGCAGTCTGCGGCGTCGACGACGAACCACACCTCACCGCCAGGACCCTCGGCACCGAGCACGACGACGTCGGCCAGTGCCGCGCCGAGCACCGGCCGGACGCTCCCCGCGACCTGCACGCCGTCGGCCGTGGGCGTCGCCGCCAGGCCACCGAGCGTCAGGGCGACGGCGCCGGTGGCGGTGCCGTCGACCAGACCGGGCAACAGCTCCTTGCTCGCCGTGGTGGGGTGCTGGCCGAGCAGCAGGCTGGCGAACAGGGTAGGCAGCGACGGGCCGTGCGCGAGCGCCCGGCCCAGCTCCTCGACCGCCACGGCCAGCTCGACTCCGCCGGCGCCGGAACCGCCGGACTCCTCGGCGACGTGCAGCCCGAGCAGCCCCTGGGCGGCCAGCCCCGCCCACCAGTCGGGCCTGCGCTGCGGGCCTTCGAGTGCCTCCCGGGCGGCGTCACGCAGGCCGGCCCGCTGGGCCCAGCCGCGGACCGCGGCGGCGAGGGAGGCGTGCTCCGCGGTCACCCCGATCGTCATGCGCTGGCCTCCCCGCGGGCCCTCGACGGCACTGTCGGGCATACTAGAACAGGTTCTCGTCTCGCCGACAGCGCGAGTCGGCGAATCGGTAGAACGGATGCTAATTTCGCTGCCGACGCACAGAGCACGAGAGGGCGGGCGGACGTGACGGACCAGTCGACGGCCCGGCCGGCGGACGACCAGGTCGACGACGACACGGTCGCACCGCAGGAGACCTCGGCGCAGCGTGCCCGGCGCACCCGCATCCTCGAGGCCACGCTGGAGCTGGCTCGCAGCGGTGGCTATGAAGCCGTGCAGATGCGCGCGGTCGCGGAGATGTCCGAGGTCGCTCTCGGCACCCTCTACCGCTACTTCCCGTCGAAGGTGCACCTGCTGGTCTCGGCGATGGCCTCGCAGCTCGAGCAGATGCGCACCAGCCTGCAGCGCCGCACGATCCCGGGCGACTCACGGCTGGAGCGAGTGGCTTACGTGCTCGAGCGGTCGACGCGTTCGCTGCAACGCAACCCGAACCTCACCGAGGCGATGGTGCGGGCCATGATGGCCGCCGACGCCAGCGTCGCCGCCGAGGTGACCGCGGTGCGTGCGCAGATGGGTGAGCTGATCATCAAGGCGCTGCGCAACGGCAGCGGCGCGCAGCCCGACGACGAGGCGCTCGCGGGCATCCTGCAAGACGTGTGGTTCGCCCGGCAGATCGCCTGGCTCGGCGGCCGCATCGGCACCGACGAGGTGTGGCGAGAGATCGAGCAGGCGATCGAGCTGGTCCTGCGTCGCTGAGGCTCGGTCAGGAGCCCGTCTTCCCACCCAGGTAGACGTCGGCGAGCGCCGCCTCCACCTCGGACGGTGTGCCGGACAGCTCGACCCGCCCGTGCGCCATGACGGCGACCCGGTCGGCGATCTGCAACGCGGTGCGGGCGAACTGCTCGACCAGCAGGATCGCGCGCCCCTCTGCGGCCACCTGGGCGACGATGTCGTAGAGCTCGCCGACGATGATCGGTGCAAGGCCCATCGAGATCTCGTCGAGCAGCAGCAGTCGCGGGTCGGTCGACAGGGCCCGTGACATCGCCAGCATCTGCTGCTCGCCGCCCGACAGCGTGCCGGCCAGCTGGTCGCGTCGTTCCGAGAGCCGCGGGAACCGGCCGAAGGCAACGTCGACGACGTCGGTCATCCGCGTCCCACGCCCGCGGTAGGTCCACATTCGCAAGTGCTCGGTCACCGTGAGGTTGGGGAAGATGCCGCGCCCTTCCGGGATCGTGCAGACGCCGAGCCGGGCCAGGCGTTCGGCCGGGGACCTCGTCAGGTCGCGGCCGTCGACCAGGACGGCGCCGGCCGTGGCCCGCAGCCGCCCGCTCGCGACCCGCAGCACCGTGCTCTTGCCCGCGCCGTTCGGCCCGAGCAGCGCGACGACGCCGGCCGCCGGCACGGTGAGGTCGAAGTCCTGCAGCACCGACACGGGGCCGTACCCGGCGCATACGCCCTGCAGCTGCAGCGCCGGCGGCGCTGGCATCAGTCCACCCTCGCCGGCGCGTCGCCGGGTGCCGCCGGCTCGACGGTGACCCCCAGGTAGGCCTCCTGCACCCGCCGGTCGTCCCGCACCTGCGTCGGCGTACCGGTCGCGATCAGCTCGCCGAAGTCGAGCACGTGCAGCATGGAGCACACGGCCATCACCAGGTCCATGTCGTGCTCGACGAGCAGCACGGCGATGCCTTCGTCGGCGAGCCGCAGCAGCAAGCGGCCCAGCGCCGCGCTCTCGCCGGACGAGAGCCCCGAGCTCGGCTCGTCGAGCAGCAGCACCCGCGGCCCGGTGGCGAGCGCGCGAGCCATCTCCACCAGCCGCGCGGTGCCGGTGGGGAGTACGTCGCAGGGCACGGCGGCAACGTCGCTGATGCCCACACGCTCGAGCAGCTCGCCGGTCAGGTCGGCCGGGCTGCGCCCGTGGCGGGTCAGGCCGGCAGCCACCTCGGCCGCGACGAGGACGTTCTCACGTGCCGTCAACGTGCCGAACAGCTCCAGGCGCTGGAAGGTGCGTGCCAGGCCGAGATGCGCGCGCGCCTGCGGCCGCAGCCGGGTGATGTCGCGCTCGCCCAGCCGCACCCGCCCGGCGTCCGGCCTCTGCAGGCCCGTGACGACGTTGAACATCGTCGTCTTGCCGGCGCCGTTCGGACCGATCAGCCCGGTGACCGCCCCCGCGGTGACCTCGAAGGAGACGCCCTGCAGAGCCTGCACGCCACCGAAGCGGACCGACACCTCCTCAACGCACAGCACGGCCGGCTCCCTCGACTGGGCCCATCGGAGCGGGGACGGCGACGACGGCCGGCAGGTCCGGAGCACGACGGTCCCGCAAGCGCTGCAGCGGTGTGTTGCCGCCGAACGTCCCGTTCGGGTTGCGCCCGATGCCGACCGCACCGAGCCCAACGCCCAGCGAGACGATGTCGCGCAGCGACCCGTGCACGTGCGTCTGGATCACCGGGCCGTAAGCCAGCACCAGCCCCGCGAAGAGCATCCCGGTCGTGGTGCGGATGCCGAACACGACGGCCAGCAGCAGCAGGAGGATGCTGCTGAGCAGCGGGAAATCGGCCGGCCCGACCAGCCCCTGCACACCTCCGAGCAGCGCCCCGCCGAGCCCGGCCAGCGCCGCGGACAGGGTGAAGACGAGCAGCTTCAGCCGGGTCAGGCTCATCCCGACGGTGGCTGCGGCCGCGGGGCTGTCGCCCATCGCCACCAGCCGGCGGCCCAACGTCGACCGGCGTACGGCGAGCACGCCGACAGCGACCAGCGCGAACACCGCGCACAGGAAGAAGAAGTAAGCCCGGCCGTTGGTCAGCGAGAGCCCGCCGACGTGCAGCCGCTTGATCGACAGCGACAGGCTGTTGCCGAAGACCTTCGGGTTCTGGAAGAACACGTAGTCCATCGAGTAGGCGAAGGCCAGCGTCGACAGCGCGAGGTAGAGGCCGCGTAAGCGCAGTGCGGGCAGCGCGATGAGCGCGCCGACCGCACCGGCCAAACCGACTGCGGCCAGCAGACCGAGCACCGACCCGCCGTCGCCGACCTTCGCCATCGCGAACGCGCCGATGCCCGCGAACGTCAGCTGGCACAGCGAAACCTGGCCGCCGTAGCCGGTCAGCAGCACCAGCGACAGCATCACCAGCCCGAAGCAGACCGCGAGGCTGACCGTCGCGATGGTGCCGGCAGAAAGCGTGACGGCGAGCACGGCGGCGACGGCGAGGAACGCCGCGGCGGTCACGAGCGACTCGCGCAGGCCGGCTACCCGTGGCGGCCGGATGACCGTGCTGCGTCCGCGCAGCCTCGCCTGCGGCAGCACGAGCAGGGCGACGAACAGGAAGACCATCGGGATGATCGGCTTGATCTGGCCGAGCAGGTTGCCGACCGGCAGGTAGCCGACGGCGTAGGACTCCAGCAGCCCCAGCGCGACACCGCCGACGAAGGTCAGCGGCAGGTTCTTCAGCCGGCCCACCATCGCGGCGGCGTAGCCGTTGATGACGATCAGCGTCAGCGTGTTGATGTCGAGCGTCACGAGCGGCGCCAGCAGCACGCCGGCGAGCGCGGCCAGCATGGCCCCGAGCGCCCAGCCCAGCTGGCTGAACCGCACCGGCGCTGCGCCGGTCAGTGCGGCCAGTTCACGGTCGTCGACCACCGCCCGGGTCGCGATACCCGGCCGCGTGCTGTAGAGGAACAGCCGCAACGCGATCGCGACCGCGATGGCGGCGGCCACGACCGTGAGCTGGTGCCAGCTGATGACGACGCCGGCCACCGACACGCTGTGCGTCGGGAAGAACTGCGGCACGAACCGCGGCTGGCTCGGGTCCCACACCATCTTCGCGATCCCGATGAGCAGCACGAGCAGGCCGACGGTCACGGTCAGCGACGTGTCGAGCGACGACGACTCGATGCGGCGCATGAGCAGCCGCTCGATGAGGAGGCCGAGCGCCGGCGCGACGACGAGTACGACGGCGGCGAAGGCCAGACCACTCGGCCAGTGATGGTGCTGCGACAGGTCCCAGAACGCGAACGCGCTGACCATCCCGATGGCGCCGTGCGCGAAGTTGAAGATGCCCGACGTGGTGTAGGTGACGACGAGGCCGGCCGCGGTCAGTGCATAGATGCACCCGGCGACGACGCCGACGACCGTCAGCGGGAGGAACGTGTCCATCGACTGCCGGTGACCTCCGTCGGGGGCGATCGCCTGATCGTGGCCTACGGCACGTTGCGCGACGGTGCATTTCGGCAATTCCCTGCACGAGTCGACGACCGCGATCACGATTGGCGCCTGAAACAGGTTCTACCTGTCCTATAGTCCGCTGACAACCCGCGCAGGGCCGCCGGAAGGAGCCCCGATGTCGCCTCGCCTCCCTGCCCCGCGAGCCGCCCGGATCGCCGGCGCCGCTGGCCTCAGCCTGCTGCTCGTCACGGCGTGCGGAGGCAGCAGCGGCGGCAGCTCCAAGGCTGCTGACACCACTCCGTCGCCGAGTGCGAGCAGTTCCTCGGCGGCGGCGAACCAGCCGGCCGACCCGGCCAAGGCAACGGCGGAAATCACCGCGAACTGGGAGGAGTTCTTCGCGCCCACCACGCCGGAGGCGACCGCACAGTCGTTGCTGCAGAACGCCGACAAGCTGCAGCAAGCGCTGGCAATCGCGGCAAAGGCGAAGGCGTCCGGCAACAAGACAAGCGCGAAGGTCAAGGGCGTGACCTTCACGAGCCCGACCGAGGCGACCGTCACCTACGACCTGCTGGTCAACGGCGCCGTGGCGCTGGCCGGCAGCACCGGCAAGGCCGTGCTCGAGGGCGGCACGTGGAAGGTCAGCCAGGTGACGTTCTGCACGCTGGTCGCGCTCAGCGCCAACGGCCAGCCCGTGCCCGGCTGCTGACCCGACGCCCGCAGGAGAGGACGCTCCCGTGACCTTTCGGCGCACCACACAGCTGCCGCGTCTCGGTGCCGCGGTCGCCGCCGTCGCGTTGGTCGCCACCGCGTGCGGAGGTAGTTCCGGCGGCGGCAGCGCCGCTGGCAGCCCGTCGGCCGGCACGGAGACAGCAGCGTCGACGATCGTCGGCAGTGCGAGCGCACCGATCACGAAGGACAGCGTCACCGTCGGCAACGTCGCGACGCTGTCGGGTCCGATCCCCGGGCTCTTCCAGGGTGCGCCGTACGGCGTCGACGCCTACTTCGCGATGGTCAACTCGCAGGGCGGGGTCAACGGGCGCAAGCTCGCGCTGGTCAGCAGCGACGACGCGCTCAACTGCAACGAGAACAAGACGCAGACCGACAAGCTGGTCGCCAGCACCTTCGCGATGGTCGGCAGCTTCTCCATCTACGACGACTGCGGCGCCACCGTGATCGCCGCCCACCCGCAGGTGCCCGACGTCTCGGTGCCGATCGGCGACCACGCCAAGGCGCTCGCCAACCTCTACAGCCCGCAACCGCAGCCGGCCGGCTATGCGCTCGGCCCGTTCGTCTACTTCAAGCAGAAGTACGCCGCGACGAAGGTCGGCTCGATCTACGGCGAGGGGGCCGCGGCGACGTCGTTCAAGCAGCAGTCCGAGGCGATGAAGTCGGTCGGCTACCAGATCGTCTACGCCCGGCAGGCGGGCAACACCGAGACGAACTTCACCTCCGACGTGATCCGCATGCGCAGCGAGGGCGTCAACTTCCTGTGGCTGACCGACTTCAACGCTGCCGGCATCGCGCGGGTGCTGACCGCCGCGAAGCAGCAGAACTGGAAGCCGAAGCTCGTCGTGACACCGACGGCCTACGACGCCAGCTTCTTCAAGCTGATCGGTGACCCGTCGGCGGCCGAGGGGCTGATGATGCCGCTGGCGTTCTCCATGTTCCTGGGCGAGGACAAGGCGCAGGTGCCGGCCGTCGCGACGTTCGACACGTGGATGCACAAGGTGCACCCCGGCTTCCAGCCCGACCTGTTCAGCCTCTACGGGTGGACGTCGGCCGCACTGTTCGTCGACGCGCTCAAGCAGGCCGGTAGCGACCCGACCCCCCAAGCCGTGCTCGACGCGCTGAAGAACACCCACGACTTCGACGCCGACGGCCTGCTGGCCAAGGCCGACGTAGGCACCAAGCAGCCGTCGGGCTGCTGGATGCTCGCCACCATCAAGTCGGGCAAGTTCGTGCGGGTGCTGCCCGACAAGGGCTTCACCTGCGACCCTGGCGGCTACTACCGGGCGACGCCGTAGCCCGCGGCTACAGCGTCATGAACGCATCGGCGCTGTAGCCCTGCTCCATGTCACGACCGGCGAAGTAGTCGCCCAGCGTCGCGTCGAGGTCGTCGGCGCTCCACGACCCGCCGGCGGCGTCCCAGCGCTGCGCGACTGCGGGCGGGCTGACGTGGACCACCATGCCGCCGTAGACGACGAACACCTGTGCAGTGATGCGCTCCGCGGCGGGTGAGGCGAGGTAGGCCACCAGCGGCGCGACGTGGTCCGGCGACAGCGGGTCCGGTTGGCCGGCCGGTGCCTCTCCGAACACACCAGCGGTCATCTGCGTGCGCGCCCGTGGGCAGATCGCGTTGGCCAGCACGCCGTAGCGGGAGCACGACTTGGCGGTGGCGACCGTCAACGCCACGATGCCGGACTTCGCGGCAGCGTAGTTGGGTTGGCCACCAGAGCCGAAGAGAAAGGCCTCCGACGAGGTGTTGACGACGCGCGCGTAGACGGCAGCGCCCGCGGCCTTCGACTGCTCTCGCCAGTGCGCCGTCGCGAAGTGCGTCATCGCCGCATGCCCCTTGAGGTGGACGGCGAGGACACTGTCCCACTCCTCTTCGGAGATGTTGAAGATCATGCGGTCGCGCAGGATGCCGGCGTTGTTGACGAGCACGTCGAGCGAGCCGAATGCGTCGACCGCGGTGCGCACCAGCGACTCCGCGGTCGCCCACTCGGCGACGTTGCCCTGCGCGGCGACGGCCTCGCCGCCGGCGGCCTCGATCTCCTTGCCGACGCTCGCCGCGGTGTCACCGTCGTAGTCGTTGACGACGACCCGCGCGCCCGCAGCCGAGAGCGCGAGGGCCTCCGCACGGCCGAGCCCCTGGCCGGCACCGGTGACGAGCGCGGTGCGCCCGGCGAGGGACAGACGGTCACTGCTCACGGCAGGGTTCCTCCTGGTTCGATGTCGGTCGGCCGGTCAGACCGGCTCGGCGGCGAGCGTGGCACCGATCCGCAGCAGCTGCGCAGTCGCCGCGCCGAGCGTCATCTCGATCTGCTTACTCCAGCGGAAGTAGCGCGCCAGCGGGTACTCGAGGTCGACCCCGACGCCGCCGTGCACGTGCTGCGCCGCGTGGGCGATGCGGTGACCGCCCTCGGCCGCCCACCACTTGGCGACCTGGACCTCGGTCGTGGCGGGCAGGCCCGAGTCGAGCAGCCACACCGCCTGCAGCGTGGTCAGCCGCATCGCCTCGACGTCGATGTAGGCGTCGGCCAGCCGGTGGCCGACCGCCTGGAACGACGCGATCGGCCGGCCGAACTGCTCGCGGCCGCTGGTGTAGGTGGCCGACAGGGCCAGTGCCTTGCCGCTGACGCCGAGGGCCGTCGCGGCCAAGCCGGCGAGTGCCCGGTCGAGCAGCCAGTGCAGCACCTCCTCACCACGGTCGGGGCCGGCCAAGACGTCGCCGGCACCGACCACCACCTCCCCCAGCTCGACCTCGGCCTGCGGCTGACCGTTGGTGGCCGTCTGCGGCCGCAAGGTCACCCCGGGCGCAGCCGGCTCGATCAGGGCGACGACCACGCGGCCGTCCGCGGCGGTGGCGGGGACGAGGATCCGGCGCGCCTGTGCGCCGAGCGGCACGCACGACTTGACGCCGGACAGCCGCCAACCGGCACCGTCGGCAGCGGCGGTCGTGGCCGGTCGTCGCGGGTCGTCGCGCCCGCTCTCGACAAGGGCGGCGGTGAGCAGCGCCGTGCCGGCGGCGACGTCGGGCAGGTCGCGTCGACGCTGCTCCGGCGTGCCGAACGCGTCGAGAGGCAAGGCGCCGCACAGCACGGTCTCGAACAGCGGCACCGGCGCGACGTGGGCACCGACCTGCTCGAGCAGCAGAGCCAGCTCGGTGAAGCCCGCGCCACCGCCACCGACGTCCTCCTGCAGGCACGCGCCCACGATGCCGGAGTCGGCCAGCTGCCTCCACAGGTCCTCGTCGAGCCACCGGCCATCACCTTCCAGCGCGGCGAGCCGGGCCGGGGTCGCGCGCTCGGAGAGGATGCGTGCGGCGAGCTCGACGAGGGCGCGCTGGTCCTCGGTCGGGTTGAAGTCCATCGTCGTCCTTACCGGGGGGCCCGGGGCATCGCGAGCCCGACCATCGAGATGATGTCGCGCTGGATCTCGTTGGTGCCGCCACCGAAGGTCAGCACGAGCGTGTTGCGCATCGCCCGCTCGAGATCGGCGCCGAGCAGCGCACCGGCGGAGTCCTTGGTCAGCGTCGAGGCCTGGCCGAGGATCTCCATGAGAGCGCGGTAGGCCTCGATGTAGAACTCGCTGCCGAACACCTTCACCGCCGACGCGTCGGCCGGGTTGAGGGTGCCCTCGGTGACGCTCCAGGCGACCTTCCAGTTGAGCAGCTTGAGGAACTCCAGCCGGGCGTGCAGCCGGCCGAACGACACCTGCACCCACTCCTGGTCGATCACCCGGCGGCCGTCGGCGAGCTTGGTGTCCTGGGCCCACCGGCGTACGTCGTTGATCTTGCGCTCGACCATGCCGGCGCTCGACAGCGCGACCCGCTCGTGGTTGAGCTGGCTGGTGATGAGCCGCCAGCCTTCGTTCTCGCCGAGCACGACGTTGCCGACCGGCACACGCACGTTGTCGTAGTAGGTGGCGCTGGTGTAGCCGCCGCCGATGGTGCGCACCGGCGTGTAGCTGAAGCCGGGCGCGTCGGTCGGCACGATGATGATCGACAGGCCCTTGTGCCGCTTGGCGTCGGGGTCCGTGCGGCAGGCCAGCCAGATGTAGTCGGCGTGCTGGATGAGGCTGGTCCACATCTTCTGGCCGTTGATGACGTAGTGGTCGCCGTCGCGGACCGCGGTCGTCTTGAGGTTGGCCAGGTCGGTGCCCGCGCCCGGCTCGCTGTAGCCGATCGAGAAGTGCAGGTCACCTCGGACGATGCGCGGCAGGAAGAAGTCCTTCTGCTCCTGCGTACCGAACGCCATGATCGTCGGCCCGACCGTGTTGGTCGTGAGGAACGGCACCGGCACGTTGGCGCGCTGCGACTCGTCGAAGAAGATGTACTGGTCGAGCAGGTCGCGGCCCTGGCCGCCGTAGTCCTTCGGCCACGACAGTCCCAGCCAGCCGTCGGCCCCGAGCTGACGGACGACCTCCTTGTACGCCGGACCGTCGAGCTCGCCCTTCGACAGGCCCTCGACGCGCTCGGGCGTCATGAGCCGGACGAAGTAGTCGCGCAGCTCGTCGCGCAACGCCCGCTGCTCGTCGGTGTAGGTCAGGTACATAGAACACGTTCTACTGGGCAGTCGACTCGGCGGTCAAGGACGGCAGGACGCAGTGCGTGCCGGCGTGGTCGTAGATGGTCGGGGCGCACTTGTTGCAGTGGATGCACAGCGACTCGCTGCTGGCGCCGGCCTGCAGCTTGTTGACCAGGTCGGGATCGCGCAGCAGGGCCCGCGCCATGGCGACGAACGCGAAACCGTCCGCAACCGCCTGCTGCACCGTGTCGAGCCGGTTGATGCCGCCGAGCAGGATCAGCGGCAGGTCGACGGCGACCCGGAACTGCCGTGCGTAGGGCAGGAAGAACGCCTCTTCGAAGGGGTACTCCGGCAGGATCCGCCGCAGCAGCGGCTTGACCACGGGTCGCAGTGCCCGAGGTTGGGTCCCCGCGAAGTCGTCCAGCGGCACCTCACCGCGGAAGAAGTACATGCCGTTGAGCAACGAGCTGCCGCCGGTGAGCTGCAGCGCGTCGACGGTGCCGTCCCCCTGCAGCATCCGAGCGACCTCGATGCTCTCGTCGAGCCACAGCCCGCCGGGCACGCCGTCGCTCATGTTGAGCTTGGCGGTCACCGCGGCCCGGTCGCCCACTGCGTCGCGGACGGCGCGCAGCACCTCACGGGGGAACCGGGCGCGGCCTTCGATGTCGCCGCCGTAGGAGTCGGTTCGCCGGTTCAGGTTGGGGCTCAGGAACGAGCTCAGCAGGTAGTTGTGGCCGAGATGCACCTCGAGGCAGTCGAACCCGGCCTCGACCGCGTGGCGCGCGGCAGCGACGAAGTCGTCGCGCACCCGGGCCAGGTCGCGCGGCGTCGCGGCCGGCACGACGCCCTTCGCCACCGGGCTGAACCGCCGGCTCGGCGCGAGTGACTTCTGCTTGTTGGACATCGCGTCGGCGACCAGCCCCGCGTG
This sequence comes from Mycobacteriales bacterium, assembly GCA_035690485.1. Lineage (NCBI taxonomy): Bacteria > Bacillati > Actinomycetota > Actinomycetes > Mycobacteriales > Mycobacteriales bacterium. The sequence continues at coordinate 15,155 of DASSKL010000070.1, forward strand.
ACCGAGCTGGGCGGCGGCGGCAGCGCCGTGCGCGTGCACCGCGTCGGTGAGCTTGCGCAGGCCCGGCACGGTGTCGGCGTCGAGCACGAGACAGTGGCGGAACACCCGGCCGTCGGGCGAGACGGCGCAGTAGGCGACGGTCGACATCGCCGCGCCGCCGCGGGCGACCGCCTCGTGGAAGGCGACCAGGTCCTCGGTCACCTGCCCGCGGTAGCTGCGCCCTTCGAACGTCGCCGCCTTGATGATGCGGTTGCGCAACGTCAACGGCCCGAGCCGGGCCGGCGCGAAGACGTCGGCGGTCACACCAGCACCCGGCCGGAGCGGGCGAACTCCTGCTCCACGGCGGCGGCGTCGGCGGGGGTGAAGGGCCGCATCGTGAGGTCGTCGCCGTCCCGCCACCAGACCTCGTCGGGCGCGTCCCAGCGGTCCTCCGCCAACCGGCGTACGACGATCTTGCCGGTAGCCGTCCGCGGCAGGTCGGCGGACACCCGCAGGAATCGCGGCACCCACTGGGGCGAGGTGTCGGGCTGGTCGGCGACCCACTGCGCGAAGCCCGACGGGTCGAAGCCGTCGCCGGGGACGACCGCCGCCATCAGCCGGTCGCCGGCGGTGGGATCGGGCACGGCGTAGACGACGGCCTCGACGACCTGGGGGTGGCGCGTGAGCAGCCGGGCGACCGGCGCGGCCGGGAAGTTCTCGCCGCCGACCCGCAGCCGGTCGAGGCTGCGACCGGCGAAGTAGAGGAAGCCCTCGGCGTCGCGGTAGCCGAGGTCGCCGCTCCAGTAGTGCCCGTCGCGGGAGCGGTGCGCGGACTCCTCGGGTGCGTCCCAGTAGCCCTCGAAGCCGCCGAGCCCGTCGACGTTGACGAACTCCCCCACCGCGACGTCGGCGTTGGCCAGCCGGCCCGACTCGTCGAAGACCGCAGGCGGGCAGTCCTCGCCGGTCTGCGGGTCCAGCACGCGGATGTCGCCGACGCCACGGCCGAGCGAGCCGGGCGGGGTGTCCGGGGTGCGGGTGATGCTGATGCCGCCCTCGGTCGAGCCGAAGCCGTCCATCACCTCGCAGCCGAAGCGTCGCGCGAACCGCTCCAGGTCCGCGGGCGCCCCCTCGTTGCCGAAGACGCGTTGCAGCGGGTTGTCGGCGTCGTCGGGCAGCTCCGGCTGCGCCAGCACGTAGGACAGCGGCGTGCCGACGTAGTTGGCGTAGGTCGCGCCGAACCGCCGTGCGTCGGGGATGAACTGCGACGCCGAGAACTTCCGCCGCAGCGCGATCGTCGCGCCCACGGCCAGGCTCGGCGCCCAGCCGGCGATGACCGCGTTCGAGTGGAACAGCGGCATGCTCACGTAGGTCACGTCGTCGGGCGTGAGGCCGACCCGCTGCACCATCCCGTAGCCGTAGGTCGCGATCTTCCCTTGCGAGCAGCGCACCGCCTTCGGCGTGCCGGTCGTCCCGCTCGTGAAGATCAGCAGGTACAGATCGTCCACCTGGGCCTCGCCGTCCGGCAGCGCCGCCGCGTGGTAGGACATCGCGTCGACGTCGACGACGCGGGCACCACCGGTGTCGGCCCCGTCGAGCAGCGGTGCCATCGACGCATCGGTGAGCACGAGGTCGCAGGCGGTCGCGCGGATGTCGTCTCCGAGCGCATCACCTCGACGCATCGGGTTGAGCCCGACGAGGACGAAGCGGCCGAGCGCGGCGGCGGCCAGCCAGAAGGAGAACTCCGGCACGTTCTCCAGCAGCACACCGACGTGCGCGGGACCGTCGGCTCCGCGTGCCCGGCGGTCGGCGGCGTACCACGCGGCGCGAGCGGCGGCCGCGGCGGTGTGCTCGGCCCACGTCCAGCAGCCGACATCGGTGACGAGACCGGGACGCGGGTCGTCGGCGCGGGCGCGGACAAACGTGGAGACGGTCGTGAACCACGCGCTCACGGCGCGGTGACCGCCGCGGCCGCCGCCTCGGCCAGCACACGGGCCGCCCAGCCGTAGTCGGGCTTGCCGCTCGGCGAGCGTTCGATCAGGTCGACGGCGTGGCAGAAGCGCGGCACCTTGTAGCGGGCGATGCGTGCCGCGAGGTGCGTCTCGATCTCGGGCTGCGTGGGCACCCCTGCGCCGGGCCGCACCTGCAGCACCGCGGCGACCCGCTGCCCCCAGCGGTCGTCGGGGATGCCGGCGACCACCGCGTCGACGACGTCCGGGTGCGCCTTGAGCGCCCCCTCGACCTCCTCCGGGTAGACCTTCTCGCCGCCGGAGTTGATGCAGACCGAGCCGCGGCCGAGGAACCGCATGGTGCCGTCGGCCTCGACGGTGGCCATGTCGCCGAGCAGCACCCAGCGCTCGCCGTCGACCTCGACGAAGGTCTCGGCGGTCTTCACCGGGTCGTTGTAGTAGCCGAGCGGGATGTGGCCGCGCTGCGCGACTCGGCCCACGGCGCCGGAGCCGGGCGGCACCGGCCGGTGGTGCTCCTCGTCGAGCACCTGGGTGCGCTCGTTGACGACGAACCGCAGGCCGTCGGCCGGCTTCGACCCGGGCGGCGCGGTGCCGTTGAAGCCGCTCTCCGACGAGCCGTAGCTGTCGACCACGTAGACGTTGGGCAGCAGGTCGGCGATGCGGTCGCGCAGCGGCTGGGAGAGCAGCGCGCCCGCCGACGCCAGCGCCAGCAGCGACGAGGTGTCGTAGGACCGCTCCTCCAGCGCCTGCACGATCGGCAGCGCCATCGCGTCGCCGACGATCGTGATCGTGTTGACCTGCTCCTGCTCGATCAGCGAGAGCGCGCCGTGGCCGGTGTAGCGCCGGATCAGCACCACCTTGCCGCCGCCGAGGAAGTTGATGAAGCTGCCGAGCTCCGCCGCGCCGTGCATCAGCGGCGGCGCGGGAAACGACACACCGGGCGAGTTGGCCGCCGCGCGCGGGCCGGCATCTTCCGGCCGGGCCAGCGGCTCGCCCATCGGGTAGCCGCCACCCATGCCGGCGAACAGCAGGTCCTCGTGGCGCCACATGACGCCCTTGGGCATCCCGGTCGTCCCGCCGGTGTAGATGATGAACAGGTCGCCGCCGGAGCGCTCCGGGAAACCGTCGCGGTGGTCCGGCTGCGCGGCCAGCGCGTCGTCGTAGACCGTGGTGCCCGGCGGCAGCGCGGCGCCGTCGGTGGGACCCACCGCGACCAGGTGCCGGATCTTCGGCGTGCGCGGCAGGACCGCCGCCACCCGGTCGGCGAACTCGGTGTCGAAGACCACGCCGACAAGGTCCGCGTCGTCGTACAGGTAGTGCAGCTCGTCCTCGACGTAGCGGAAGTTGACGTTGACCGGCACCGCTCGGATCTTGAACAGCGCGAGCATCGTCTCGAGGTACTCGGTGCCGTTCATCATGTGGCAGCCGACGTGGTCACCGGGTGCGATGCCGTCGGCGAGGAAGTGGTGCGCCAGCCGGTTGGCGCGCGCGTCGAGCTCGCGGAACGACAGCCGGCGGCCCTCGGCGTAGAGCGCCTCGCGCTCCGGCACGTGGTCGACGATGTGCTCGAAGAGGTCCGCCAGGTTGAACTGCACGCCGCTCCCCCGCTAGTGCTTGAAGCCGGACCCGGCGATCGCGCCGCCGTCGACCGCGAGCTCGGCGCCGGTGATGTAGGACGCGGCGTCGCTGGCGAGGAACGCCGTCGCCTCGGCGACCTCCTCCGGCCGGCCCATGCGCGACATCGGCACCTGCTTGCCCACCCACTTCATGTTGTCGTCGGTGGGGGCGAACGCGCGGACCATCGGGGTGTCGATGCCGCCCGGGTGCACGCTGTTGACGCGTATGTGGTCGGCGGCGAGCTCGATGGCCGCGGCCTTGGTCATGCCCCGGACGGCGAACTTGCTGGCGGTGTAGGGCACGAGGAACCGGTTGCCACCGAGACCCTCGACGCTGGAGACGTTGACGATCGCGCCGCCGCCCGCCCGCTTCATCGCCGGGGCGGCCTCGCGCATGCCGAGGAAGACGCCCATCGCGTTGACGTCCATGACGAGGCGGTACTCCTCGGTGCTCGTGTTGCCGAGCTCGTTGATGCGCAGCACGCCCGCGTTGTTGACCAGCACGTCGAGCCGGCCGAAGACCTGCTCGGTCTCCGCCACCGCGTCGTGCCAGGCCGTCTCGTCGGTGACGTCGAGGATCAGCGCGACGGTGTCGCCGCCCAGCAGCTCCGCCGTCTCCTTGACCTCGGGCAGCACGTCGCCGAGCACGACCTTCGCGCCCTCGGCGACGAACAGCCGCGCGGTCGCGGCGCCCATCCCCCGCGCCGCACCGGTGATCAGTGCGACCTTGCCGTCCAACCGTCCGCTCATGGCTTCTCCGCTCCGACGACCCACATCGCGAAGTACTGCGAGCCGCCCCCGTAGGCGTGCCCCAGCGCCCGGCGGGCGTCCTTGACCTGGTGTTCTCCCGCGGTGCCGCGCACCTGGTTGGCCGCCTCGAGGAAGCGGATCATGCCGGACGCGCCGATCGGGTTGGACGAGAGCACGCCGCCGGACATGTTGACCGGCAGGTCGCCGTCGAGCGCGGTGGCGCCGTCCTGCACCATCTTCCAGCCGGTGCCCTCGTCGGCGAAGCCGAGATTCTCCAGCCACATGGGCTCGAACCAGCTGAACGGGACGTAGATCTCGGCGCAGTCGATCTCGTGCAACGGGTCGGTGATGCCGGCCTCGGCATAGAGCGCGGCGGCGCAGTCACGGCCGGCGTGCGGGTTGACCCGGTCGCGGCCGGCCCCCATCGTCGGCTCCGAGCGCAGCGCGGTGCCATGGACCCACGCGACCGGCCGGCTGCTGGCCGCCGCCGACGCCTCGTCGCCGATGACCATCGCGGCCGCACCGTCGGACGACGGGCAGGTCTCGGCGTAGCGGATCGGGTCCCACAGCAGCGGCGAGGTCGCGATGCCCTCGAGCGTGATCTCGGGCTGGTGCAGGTGCGCGTAGGGGTTCTTCAGCGCGTTGAGCCGGTCCTTGAGCGCGACCTTGAAGCCCGTGTCGAGCGGCGCCTGCGACTTGCGGATGTAGCCGCGCACGATCGGCGCGAAGTAGCCGCCGGCGCCGGCGACCAGCGGCTGCGAGAACGGCAGGTGGATCGACAGCGCCCACATGGCGTTGCTCTCCGACTGCTTCTCGAACGCCACGGTCAGCACGCGCCGGTGGATGCCGGACTGCACGAGGTGGGTGGCGATGACCGACGTCGACCCGCCGACCGAGCCTGCCGTGTGCACCCGGGTCATCGGCTTGCCCACCGCACCGAGCGCCTCGGCCAGGTAGAGCTCGGGCATCATCACGCCCTCGAACATGTCGGGCGCCTTGCCGATGACGACCGCGTCGATGTCGGCCCAGTCGAGCTCGGCGTCGGCGAGCGCCCGCTCGGCGGCCTCGTGCACGAGGCCGCCGATCGAGACGTCCTCCCGCTTGGCCTCGTGCTTGGTCTGCCCGGTGCCGAGGACCGCCGCCCGCTGCCCGCTCACTGTTCGGCCTCCAGGACGCAGACGAGGTTCTGCTGCAGGCAGGGCCCGCTGGTCGCGTGCGCCACGGCGCGCTGCCCCTCGCCGGCGGACACGCGCCTGGCCGCCTCGCCGATGCGCACCAGCCCGGCCACCATGACCGGGTTGGACACCAGCGCCCCGCCCGACGGGTTGACGGCGGTGGTGTCCTCGTCGAGGCCGAGCGCCTCGAGCAGGATCAGCTCCTGGTGCGAGAAGGGCGCGTGCAGCTCGGCGAGATCGGCGCGGCCGTCGACGCCCGCGCGTTGCGCGGCGATCCGGGTCGACGCGGAGACCGTGAGGTCGCGCGAGCCGACGTACTGCCCCTCGATGCGGTGGTCGATGCCGCGGATCCACGCCGGCCGCTCGGCCAGCTCCCGGGCCCGGTTACCGGCGGCGAGTACGACGACCGCCGCGCCGTCACTGACCGGTGGGCAGTCGTGCTTGCGCAGCGGATCGGCGTAGAGCGGCTCGGCGAGCAGCGTCGCCTCGTCGGTCTGCTCCGACACCTGCGCGTGCGGGTTGCCGGCGGCGTTGCGGCGGTCCCGGGCGACGACCCGGGCGAGGTCCTTCTCGCCGATGCCGTCGGCGTCGAGCAGCGCGCGGGCCTGCAGGGCCGCGAGGCTCACCGCGTCGGGCCACAGCGGACCGACCAGGTAGGGGTCCAGCTGCAGCGACAGCACCCGGGCGATGTCGCCGGGCGAGCTCTTGCCGAACGCGTAGACCAGCGCGGTGTCGATGTCGCCGTGCTGCAGCCGCACCCATGCCTCGTAGAGCGCGAACGCGCCGTCCATCTCGACGTGCGACTCGGCGATCGGCGGCCACGGCCCGACCGCGTCGAGCGCGGAGACGAAGGCGAACGCCTGCCCGGCGAGGTAGTCGCTGGAGCCGGACACCGTGAACCCGATGTCCTGCGTCGTCAGGCCGGTGGGCTCGAGCGCCTCGCGCAGCACCGGCAGCAGGATCTCGACCTCGTTGCGGTTGTCCTCGCGCGCCGACGCGTGCTGCGCGTAGGAAACCACCGCCACCGGGCGCATCTAGAGCGCCTCCTTGAACGACTCGTAGTCGGCATCCGGCTCGTCGATCGGCTCTACGTAGTCGATGTTGGTGAACGAGTAGTCCCACTCGTCGCGCGGCAGCCAGTGCGCGCGCACCCGCATGCCCATCCGGACCTCGTCGGGCGAGACGCCCTGCACGAGCACCATCGACGTCATGTCGGAGCCGTCGAAGAGCACCTCGCCGGAGATGTAGGGCAGGTCGATCACCCGGTTGGCGAAGTTGACGTTGACGACGGCGTAGGTGACGAGCGTGCCGGTGTCGGCGACCTCGACCTCCTCCGCGAACTCGACGCCGCACATCGGGCAGCCTCCGCGTGGTGGCACGTAGACCTTGCCGCACTGCGGGCAGCGGCGGCCGAGCAGCCGCCCCTCCTTCAGCCCGTGCAGGAACCGCGACTGCGCGGCGCCCGGCGTGTAGCGGTAGTCCAGCCGGATCGGCGTGACGATGCCCTTGACCGGCTTCGAGCCGTCTGCAGCAGACATCACCGCACCGCCTCGAAGCAGGCGATGTCGTGGATGTCGCCGGTGGTCTCATCGGCCCAGCGCACCCGCACCCGCATGCCGGTGGCGATCTGCTCGCGGGGGGCGTCGAGCGCGTGCAGCAGCGACGTGTCGGCGCCGTCGAGCCGCACCAGCGCCCACGCGAACGGGCGCTCGAACGGCTGGCCCAGCCGCGGCTTCGGGTTCCACGACCACGACGTGACGACGCCCTCGGGCGACACCTCGACGAGGTCGTCGTGCGGCAGCGCGGCGGCCGTCCTCGCGTCGTACTCCGGTGGCGGCACGACGACGCGTCCGCTGCTGTCGCGTACGCCGAAGACCTTGCGCTCGCGCAACCCGGTGAGGAACGCGCCGACCATCGGCCCGGTCGACCGCGTGTAGGGGAACTCCATCGAGTGCGGAGCCGAGAGCACCTCAGTCATGGGTCACACCAGCTGCGATTCGCGGCCGGCCCAGTAGGGGTCGCGCAGCTGTCTCTTGATGAGCTTGCCGGTCGGCGTACGCGGGAAGTCGTCGACGAAGTCGATCGAGCGCGGCACCTTGTACCGGGCGAGGTTCTCGGTGCAGAAGGCGATGAGCTCCTTCTCCAGCTCCGGACCCGGCGTCACGCCCTCGGCGGGCTGCACCGCCGCCTTGATCTCCTCGCCCAGGTCGTCATTGGGTACGCCGAACACCGCGGCGTCGCCGACCTTCGGGTGCTGCAGCAGCACGGCCTCGGTCTCGGCGGGGTAGATGTTGACGCCCCCGGCGATGATCATGTCGACCTTGCGGTCGCGGAGGAACAGGAAGCCGTCGTCGTCGAGCTCGCCCGCGTCGCCGACCGTGAAGAAGCCCTGGTCGTTCCAGCTCTTCTTGGTCTTCTCCGGGTCGCCGTGGTACTCGAACGTGCGGTCGCCCATCTTCATCCAGACGGTGCCGATCCGGCCGTTGGGCAGCTCGTTGCCGTCGTCGTCGAGGATCTTGATGGTGCTGCCCGGCCACGCGACACCGACGGTGCCGGGCTTCTTCAGCCAGTCGTCGGGGCTGGCGACGGTGCCGCCGCCCTCGGTCGCGGCGTAGTACTCCCAGATGACCGGACCCCACCACGCGAGCATCTTGTGCTTGGTCGGCACCGGGCACGGGGCGGCACTGTGGATGACGTGGCGCAACGACGACACGTCGTAGGACGCGCGCACGTCGTCGGGCAGCTGCAGCATCCGGTGGAACATCGTCGGCACCATGTGGCTGGTGGTCACGCGGTAGCGCTGGATGCGCTCGAGCGTGCCTTCCGGCGTCCACCTGTCCATGAGCACGACGCCGTGGCCGGAGTGCAGCGCGTTGATCGTGAACTGCGCGACGGCCGTGTGGTAGAGCGGCGCGACGGTGATGTGCACGTTGTCGCCGTGCGGCTCGATGCCGAACAGCATGTGCAGGAACGTGCCGAACTCCGCCATCGTGTCGGGGTCGAGGTCGGGCAGCGGTCGCTTGACGCCCTTGGGCCGGCCGGTGGTGCCCGACGTGTAGTTCATCAGCGCGCCGGCCTTGCGGTCGTCGGGCGCGCTCGTCGGCTGCCCGACGGTCAGCTCGACGTAGGGGCGGTAGCCCTCGATGCTGCCGACCGCGAACCGCGCGCTCTCCGGCAGCGACATCTCGCTGCCCGCCCGCACGGCCTCGGCGGCGAAGCGCTCGTGCGCGATGAACGCCTTGGCGCCGGAGTCCTCGACGATGTAGGCGATCTCCGGGCCGACGAGGTGGAAGTTGACCGGCACCATGTGCCAGCCGGCCTGCTGCACCGCGAGCAGCACCTCGATGAACTCCCGGCCGTTCGGCAGCAGCACGGCGACCACGTCGCCGGGTGCCAGCCCGATGGCCCGCAGGCCGTGTACCAACTGGTTGGCCGACACGAGCAGGTCACCCGCGGTGTGTTCGGCACCGTCGGGCTCGACCAGTGTCATGCGCTGCGGATCCGCGGCGGCGATGCTCCAGAAACCCAGCGACGACACGGGTGCTCCCTCCGGACCGGCGGACGAGCCGCAGACTAGAACGTGTTCTCGTTCCGGGCAAGGCTAGGCGTATCGGACCGGCAGCCGTTTGATGCCGTGGATGAACGACGAGCGCAGCCGGTCCGGCGGTCCCAGCGGCGCGATGTCGGGCATCCGGTCGGCGATCGCCTCGAACAGGATCCCGATCTCCGCCCGGGCGAGGTTGGCCCCCAGGCAGAAGTGCGGGCCACCGCCGCCGAACGCGACGTGCTCGTTGCTCTCGCGGGTGACGTCGAAGACGTCCGGGTCGGCGATCGCGGCCGTGTCGCGGTTGCCCGAGGGGTAGAAGATCGCGACCCGGTCCCCCGCGCGGATCTGCTGGCCGCCGAGCACGGTGTCGGACATCGCGGTGCGCTGGAACACGACGACCGGCGTCGCCCACCGGATGATCTCCTCGACCGCGGTCTCCAGCGGCCGGTCCGTCTTGAACTTCTCCCACTGGTCCGGGTGGTCGAAGAACGCCTGCATGCCGTGGGTGATGGCGTTGCGGGTGGTCTCGTTGCCGGCGACCGCGAGCAGCAGGAAGAACTGGTCGAACTGGTCGACGGTCAGGTTGTCGCCGTCGACGTCGGCCTGCAGCAGCTTGGTGATGATGTCGTCCTTGGGCTCGCGCTGGCGCAGCTCGGCGAGCTCGTTGGCGTACATGTAGGTCTCGGTGGCGGCGATCATGCCGTCTTCCGGCGTGTTCGTGAACTCCGGGTCGTCGAACCCGATCAGCCGGTTGGACAGGTCGAAGATCTTGCCGCGGTCCTCGGCGGGGATGCCGATCAGCTCGCAGATCGCCAGCAGCGGGAGCTCGGACGCGACGTCCTGGACGAAGTCGCCCTCGCCCTTGGCCAGCGCCCGGTCGACGATCTGGTCGGCGAACTCACGCAGCCGCGGCTCCATGGCCCGGATCTGCCGGGGGGTGAAGACGCGCTGGACGATGTTGCGCAGCGCCGTGTGCTCCGGCGGATCCATGTTGATCATCAGCAGGCGCATCCCGGCGAGCGACTCCTCGTCGTCGCGCCCGTTGCCGGTGTGCACGAACGACCCGCGCTCGTACGACGAGAAGATCTTGGGCTGCCTGGACACCTCGACGATGTCCTCGTGCCGGGTCACCGCCCAGAAGCCCTCACCCCACGCGCCCGGCTGGTCGTGCCAGAAGATCGGCTGCTCCTCACGCATCCGCGCGAACTCCGCCAGCGGTACGCCGGACAGGAAGCGGTCCGGGTCGTTGAGGTCGATGTCGACCGGGCAGCGCGGCCGCGACTGCTCGACGGGTGCGCTCATGAGGTCTCCTCCAGGACGGGCAGGGCCGCGACGGCGCGTGCGTAGTCCGCGCGCAGGGCGTCGACGACCTCGCGGACGCTGCGGGTGCGGGTCATCGACCCGACCAGCTGACCGATCGGCGTGCCGAGCAGCTCTTCCTTGCCGGCCGCCCGGATTCGCGCCTGGGCATCGGCGTTGAGCATGTACTGCAGCGGCATGCCGAGTGGAGCGGGAGTCTCCGGGTCGTCCCAGGCCTCGGTCCACTCGGTGCGCAGCAGCCGGGCGGGCTTGCCGGTGTAGGAACGCGAGCGGACCGCGTCGTTGGACGCGGCGGCGTGGAACTTGCGGTACATGGCCTCCGGCTGGCCGCACTCGAAGGTGTCGAGCCAGATCGAGCCGGTCCACACACCCTGCGCGCCCAAGGCCAGGGCCGCGGCGATCTGCCGGCCACTGCCGATGCCGCCCGCGGCCAGCACCGGCGCCGGCGCGACCGCGTCGACCACCTCCGGGGTGAGGACCATCGTCGCGACCTCGCCGGTGTGACCGCCGGCTTCGGTGCCCTGCGCGACGATGATGTCCACCCCGCGGGCGCGCTGCTTGAGCGCCTGGTCCTTGCGGCCCACCAGCGCGGCGACCTTCACTCCGTGGCGGTGCGCCTCGTCGACGATGTCCTGCGGCGGCGGGCCCAGGGCGTTGACGAGGATCTTGATGTCGCGCTCGAGCGCCAGCTCGACCTGGGGGCGCGCGGTGGTGTCGGTCCAGCCGAGCAGGTCGAGCGGCTTCTCGACGTCGTCGGGCAACGGCGGCACGCCGTGCTCCTGCAGCAGGCGCTCGACGAAGTCGCGGTGCTCCTGCGGGATCATCTTCTCGAGCATCCCGTGCAGCTCGGTGAGCTCCATGCCCGCGATCGCCTCGGTCTTTGCGGGCATGACGATGTCGACGCCGTAGGGCTTGCCGCCGACCTCCTTGTCGAGGTAGTCGAGCGCATCGCGCAGCTCGTCGGGTGTGAAGCGCACGGCGCCGAGCACGCCCATGCCGCCCGCGTTGGTGACGGCGGCCACCACCTCCGGCATGTAGCTGAAGGCGAACAGCGCGATGTCCATGCCGAACTCGTCGGACAGCGGTGTGCGCATGTTGCTTCCTATCGGTCGGTGCTGACGATGAGCCCGCTGGTCGGCACCCCGGTGCCGGCCGTGACGACGACGTTGTCGACGTCCGGGACCTGGTTGACGGACGTGCCACGGACCTGCCGGACCGCCTCGGCAATGCCGTTCATGCCGTGCAGGTAGGCCTCGCCGAGCTGGCCCCCGTGGGTGTTGACCGGCAGCCGGCCGCCGAGCTCGATGGCACCGTCGGCGATGAAGTCCTTGGCCTCCCCGCGCTTGCAGAAGCCGAACTCCTCCAGCTGCTGCAGCACGAACGGCGTGAAGTGGTCGTAGATGACGGCGGTCTGCACGTCGTCGGGCCCGATGCCGGACTGGGCCCACAGCTGCTCGGCGACCAGACCCATCTCCGGCAGGCCGCCGATGTCGTCGCGGTAGTAGCTGATCATCGACTCCTGGCCCTGGGCCGACCCCTGCGCGGCCCCGGCGATGACCGCCGGCGGGTGCGGCAGGTCACGCGCCCGCTCGACCGTGGTGACGACCAGCGCCTGCCCGCCGTCGGTCTCCTGGCAGCAGTCGAGCAGCCGCAGCGGGTCGACGATCAGCCGGGAGGCCTGGTGGTCCTCGAGCGTGATCGGCTTGCCGTAGAACCACGCGGCCGGGTTGGTCGCGGCGTGCTTGCGGTCGGCCACGCTGACCCGGCCGAAGTCCTCGCTGGTCGCGCCGTACTCGTGCATGTAGCGGCGGGCGAACATCGCGACCCAGGCCGCCGGGGTCATCAGACCGAACGTGCTGACCCAGCTCATCGCGACGCCCTCGGCGGTGGGCTCGCTGCGGGAGATACCGGAGCCGAAGCGGTGGCCGGACCGCTCGTTGAACGCGCGGTAGCAGACGACGGTGTCGGCGACGCCGGTCGCGACGGCGAGGGCGGCCTGCTGCACGGTCGCGCAGGCCGCGCCCCCGCCGTAGGCGATGCGCGAGAAGAACGTCAGGTCGCCGAGCCCGGCGGCCCGGGCCACCTGGATCTCTGGGTTGGTCTCCATCGTGAACGTCGTCAGACCGTCGACCTCCGACGGCTCCAGACCGGCGTCGGCGACGGCGGCGCGCACCGCCTCGGCGGCGAGCTGCAGCTCGGACCGGCCCGAGTCCTTCGAGAACTCCGTGGCGCCGATCCCGACGATCGCCGCCTGCCGGGCGAAGGAGCGTGTCATGCCGGGATCAGCACGGTGACCGTGCCCGTCACGTGGTCGCCGAGGGAGTTGCGGCCACGCACGGCGACGGTGACGAGCGGCCCCTCCGCGGTGTCCTCGACGGTGCTGACCGTGCCGGACAGCGTGAGCGCATCGCCGGCGTAGTTGGGCACCCCGAGCCGGATCGACGCGTGCTTGACGATCGCGTCGGGCCCGGTCCAGTCGGTGACGAGGCGGATGCAGTAGCCGTTGCTCGTCAGGATGTTCGTGAAGATCGTCTTGGACCCGCGCTCCTGGGCGGCGGCGATGTCGTGGTGCACGTCCTGGTAGTCGCGCGTGGCGATCGCGGTGGCGACGATGTTGCGGACGCTCGCGTCGATGGTCAGCTCCGGCAGCACGTCACCGACGGCCGGCTTCGTCGCGAGCGTCATGCCGCGGCCTCGGCCGGCTCGGCGGGGCGGAAGACCGGCAGCACCTGGCCGCCCGGCACCTCCTGGAAGTCGAGCCGCACCGGCAGCCCGACGTGCACCCGGTCGTGGTCGACACCGGCCGCCAGCTCGCTGACGATGCGCACGCCTTCGTCGAGCTCGACGAGCAGCACCGTGTGCGGCAGCACGACGCCGGGCAGCGGCGGGTAGTGATGCGTCACGTGGCTGTAGACGCGACCGCGACCGCTCGCCACGACGTAGCCCTGCTCGGTGCTGCCGCAGCGTGCGCACATCGGCGCCGGCGGGTGCCGAAGCATGCCGCAGCCGTTGCACTGCTGGATCCGCAGCTCGCGCCCCGCGACCCCCTCCCAGAAGAACGCGTTGTCGCGCCCGATCGCCGGGGCCACCCGGCTGCCGACGTCAGCCCCGCCGGCCGCGGTCGACTCTGCGGCCGGCGGCTTGAACTTCAACAGCCGCATCCGGCCGATGCCGACGACCTCGCCGTCGCCGGTCATGTAGTCGTGCCGCACGGTCGTGAAGTAGCCCATGCCGAGTGCTGTCTTCTTCTCCTCCGACAGGTCTTCGGCGTAGGACCGCACGCTGATGCGCTCGCCGTGGCGCAGCTCCCGGAGGTAGTCGTGCTCGTAGTTGACCGCGACCACCGACGTGTAGCCGGCCTCGTCGAGCCGCTTGATGACCTCGTCGTTGGGGCCGGGCCGGCTCGGGTCGCGCGGCGCATCCATGGTCCAGGTCTGCAGCATCCCCGGTGGCGCGATGAGGTGGCCCCGGCGCGACGCGCGCGCGTAGTCCTCGTCCAGGTAGGCCGGATTGGTGTCGCCCAACGCCTGGCACCAGTGGTGGACCATCGGCAGGTTGACCGGGTCCCGCCCGACGCGCACCGGCCCGGGAGTGCCGTCCAGGAACGCCCGCGCCTCATCGATCGCGGTCATCCGAGCAGGCCTCCCACGAGGGATCACGACGATGTCGTCCGGTGCCGGAAAACGTAGGCGAGCACGCTCGCCCGGGTCAAGAACGTGTTCTAGTTTTGCAGGGTACGCCGTTCTTGCCGGTGCGCTAGAACAGGTACTACTTTTGCGACATGCCTGAACCCGTGATCGTCACCGCTGCCCGCACCCCGATCGGCAAGCGCAACGGCCATCTGTCCTCCTTGCACGCCACCAAGATCCTCGGTGCCGCGCAGCAGGAAGTCGTGAAGCGCGCGGGCATCTCGCCGGAGGCCGTCGAGCAGGTCGTCGGTGGCTGTGTCACCCAGGCCGGTGAGCAGGGGTTCAACATCACCCGCGGCTCCTGGCTGGCAGCCGGCCTCCCCTACACGACCGGCGCGACGACGATCGACTGCCAGTGCGGCTCGGCGCAACAGGCCAACCACCTCGTCGCAGGTCTCATCAGCGCCGGCGCCATCGACGTCGGCATCGCCTGCGGGATCGAGGCGATGAGCCGCGTGGGTCTCGGTGCCAACGTGCTCAACGGCCCCGGTACCCCGCGCGCCGACGACTGGGACATCGACCTGCCCAACCAGTTCGAGGCGGCCGAGCGGATCGCCCAGCGGCGCGGCATCACGCGCGCCGACGTCGACGCCTTCGGCCTGCGCTCGCAGCAGAACGCCAAGCGGGCCTGGGACGAGCAGCGGTTCGACCGCGAGGTGTTCGCGATGGAGGCCCCGGTCCTCGATGCCGAGGGCAAGCCGACCGGAGAGACCCGCATCGTCGACCGCGACCAGGGACTGCGCGACACGACGGCCGAGGGCCTGGCCAAGCTCGCGCCGGTCATGCCCGACGGCGTACACACCGCGGGCACGTCGTCGCAGATCTCCGACGGCGCCGCCGCCGTCATGTGGATGTCGCGCGAGCGGGCCTCTGCGGAAGGGCTGCGACCGCGGGCCCGCATCAGGGCGATGGCGCTGGTCGGCGCCGAGCCCTACTACCACCTCGACGGTCCGGTGCAGGCCACCGAGACGGTGCTGCGCAAGGCCGGCATGAGCATCGGCGACATCGACCTGTTCGAGGTCAACGAGGCATTCGCGTCGGTCGTGCTGTCGTGGGCGTCGCAGCACGAGCCCGACATGGACAAGGTCAACGTCAACGGCGGCGCGATCGCGCTCGGTCACCCGGTGGGCTCGACCGGCAGCCGGCTCATCACCACCGCGTTGCACGAGCTCGAGCGCACGGACAAGCAGTTCGCGCTCGTCACGATGTGCGCCGGCGGGGCGCTGTCGACGGCAACGATCCTCGAGCGCCTCTGACGCGCCTGGCTACGGGCGCAGCTCGTAGATGAGGTTGAACGGCGTACGCGTCGCCTCGCGGGCGCGGGTGAAGCCCGCCTCGCGGGCCAGCGCGAGCGTCTGTGCCGGACCGGCCTGGTTGCCGAGACCGGCGCACGGCTCGGCCGACAGGCCGCTCGGCAGGCACAGCAGCACCGACGCCGCGGCATAGACCCGGCCGACGGGGTTGAGCGCATCCTCGACCGTGTCGCCGCCCATCGGCTCGACGAGCAGCACCCAGCCGTCGGGGTGCAACGCGGCGCGCGCGGCGCGCAAGGCACCGAGCGGGTCGGGCATGTCGTGAAGGCAGTCGAAGTAGGTGATCAGGTCGTACTCACCGGACAGGTCCAACGCGCTCCCGGTCCGGAAGCTCACCCGGTCACCGAGCCCCTCGGCGACCGCCTTGCCGGTCGCCGCCTCGATCGACTCCCGGTGGTAGTCCAGCCCCACGAAGGTCGACGCGGGATATGCCGCCGCCAGGATGCGCGTCGACGCGCCGAACCCGCAGCCGACGTCGGCCACCCGCGCCCCGGCCTGCAGCCGCTCCTCCAGCCCGGTCAGCGCCGGGATCCACATCGGCGTGAGGAAGTTGAGGTACGTCGGCCGGAAGAAGCGCTCGGTCCCGTGGAAGACGTCGGGATGGTGCTCGTGCCAGCCCATGCCCGCACCGGTGCGAAACGCATCCGTGATGCGGTCCAGCGCCCGGGTGGACGCCGTCAGGTTCTGCAAGCCGCCGGCAAGGTAGGCCGGGCTGTCGGGATGGCAGAACGCCTCCGCCTGCTCCGGCGAGAGCCGGTAGCGGCCGTCACCGGCGTAGTCGATGTAGCCGGACGCGGCCATGGCGAGCAGCCACTCGCGCAGGTAGCGCTCGGACAGCCCGGTGCGTTCCGCCAGCTCGTCGGACGTCACCGCCCCGGTCGACTCGAGCGTCTCGAACAGACCGTGCCGGTCGCCGATGAGCGCCAGGGGCACGGC
This sequence comes from Mycobacteriales bacterium, assembly GCA_035690485.1. Taxonomy (NCBI): domain Bacteria; kingdom Bacillati; phylum Actinomycetota; class Actinomycetes; order Mycobacteriales; species Mycobacteriales bacterium. The sequence continues at coordinate 31,447 of DASSKL010000070.1, forward strand.
GAGTGCGGCGCCCATGTCGTTGACCAGCCGATGGAGCAGCTCCTCCATCCGCTGCTCGTCGACCGGTTGCGGTCCGGCCGGAGGCCTCGCCTCGGGGATGACCTGCAGGTCTGGCGATGTGCTGAGCTGATCGGCCATCACGGCCTCCGTGGGAGAAGCAGCTCGCTGAAGTGGCTCAGTATGGGGAGCGGGCTAACGGCCCGTCCAGGCCCCGAAACCGGTGCGTATCGGGTGCCCGCCGCATTCGTATCCGTGTCGCACTACGCCCTTCTCTCCGCCAGCACGGTCTCCGCGAGCCTCGTCGCGGTGTTGTCCTGCGCCATCGTGTCGTCGGGCGTCAACAGGCCCCAGTCCTTGAAGATGACCGCGAGCCTGCCCATGATCACGGCGAACCGGAACGCCGCGAACACCTCGTAGTAGTCGAGGTTGTCCAGCCGGATGCCGCTGCGCTCCTCGTAGCGCGCGACGGTCTCCGCCTTGCTCGGGAAGCCGTCCAGCCGGGGCACGCCGCAGGCCTCGCTGTGGTGCCGGTCCAGGTACATCGCCCACGTCACATCGACCGCCGGCGCCGCGACCTCGACCATCTCCCAGTCCAGAACGGCGACCGGGGCGCCGGCGGCGTCGTACATCACGTTGCCGATCCGCGCGTCGCCCCACGTGAGCACCTGCCGCTCGGCGTCGGGAGCGTGCGCGCGCAGCCAGCCCAGCGCCCGGCGCGCGACCGGCACCGGCTCATCCCGCTCGACCGAGGCGAGGAACCGTTCGTAGTAGTCGAGCTGCGCGGTCAGTCCACCGGCCGGCAGGTCGAGGTCGAGGGCGGGCCAGTCGACGCGGTGCAGGTCCGCGATCGTGTCGATGCAGCCCCACCAGATGCGCGCCCGGTGCTCCGGCGTGACCCCGTGCAGCCACCCGTCGACGTGGTAGGGCGGGTTGTCGGGCGGCACCACGCCCTGCACCTCGTCCATGACGAAGAACGGCGCACCGAGCAGCGAGTCGTCGGTCTCGTACCACCGCACCGCGGGCACCGGGATCGTCGTGTGCTGCCGCAGCGCCCGCAGGACGCGGTACTGCCGGTCGAAAGCCGGGTCCGGGAACAGCGTGTAGCCGCTCGGCGCGACCCGGACGACGTACGACGCGGCGCGGGGGTCCCCGTCTTCGGTCCAGCTCGCGTCGAGAATCAGCGTCTCGTTGGAGAAGCCGGTGGCGCCCGGTCCGCGCAGCTCGCCGACGGCGACCTCGCCGTCGGCGTGCACCCGCGGCGCCAGCCAGGCCGCCAGCTGCTTGCGGGTCCGCGCCGGGTCGCGCTGGGCGGGGATCGGCATGGCTCTCCTCGGCGGCGCACTGACTGGCCTGCGGCACAAAAACTAGAATGCGTTCTAGCAGGAGTCGCCTGCCGCTGCTAGGTTTTCGGCGGCGCTCGACGGGAGGCTTCATGGGCAGGCAGCTCAACGTGACGGTCGAATCAACCTGCATCAGCTCCGGCTACTGCCGCAACACCTTGCCCGACGTCTTCGTCGAGGGGCCCAACCGCCGATCGGTGGTGACGCACAACCCGGTCGAGGAGTCGCCGAAGCTGCAGGAGGCGATGGAGGGCTGCCCGGTCGAAGCGATCAGTGCGGTCGACGCCGAGACCGGCGAGGTGGTCTTTCCGTGAGCGAGGAGCACCTGCTCGTCGAGCATGCCGACCATGTCCTGACGCTGCGGATGAACCGGCCGGAGGCGAAGAACGCCTTCTCCCCCAACATGCTCGCGCGCATGGCGGAGGCGTGGGAGCGCGCCGACGCCGACGACGACATCCACTGCGTGATCCTGACCGGGTCCGACGACGTGTTCTGCGCCGGCGCCGACCTCAAGGCGATGATGAGCGACCCACCACCGGGCGACGAGTACGCCAAGCGGTTCCGCGAGGACGCCGACCTGGCCTGGCGCGCGCTGCTGCGCCACTACCGGCTGGCCAAGCCGCTGATCGCCGCCGTCGAAGGACCGGCGATCGCCGGCGGCACCGAGATCCTGCAGGCGACCGACATCCGCGTGGCCGGCGAGTCGGCGACGTTCGGGGTCGCAGAGGTACGCCGGGGGCTGTTCCCCCTCGGCGGCTCCACCGTCCGGCTGCGGCGGCAAATCCCTTACCCGGTCGCCGCCGAGATGCTGTTGACCGGCAAGACCATCACCGCGCAGGAGGCGCTGTCCTACGGGCTGATCGGCTCGGTCGTCCCGGACGGCAAGGCGCTGAGCCACGCGCAGGAGATCGCCGCGCAGATCTGCGCCAACGGACCGCTGGCGGTCAAGGCCATCAAGCGGTCGCTCACCGAGACCGAAGGGCTGCCCGAGAAGCAGGCCCTGGAGGTCGAGCTCGAGATCGGCATGCCGATCTTCGCGACCGAGGACGCCCGCGAAGGCCCCCGCGCCTTCGCCGAGAAGCGGGCGCCCCACTTCGTCGGGCGCTGAAACCCGCCCGTCAGGACGGCGGGGCGAAGAACTCCAGGGCGTTGCCATCGGGATCGCGGAAGGACAGACCCGAGCCGTACGACGCGTCGACGATGCCGCCGTTGGCGTAGCCGAGCTCGTCGAGCCGCCGTTGCCAAGCCTCCAGATCGGCACGACTGCCGCAGTGGAAGCCGACGTGGTCGAGCCCGATCCGGAACTCGCTGAACTCGTCGCCCGCCGGCGTCTTGCCAGGGTGCTCGTGGATCCCGACCAACGTCCCGCCGGGCAGCATCCACACGACGTGCCGCCAGGGCCCGGTGTCCTCGTCGATGACCGGTTCGGCGCCGAAGAGATCGGCGTACCACGGCTTGCTCAGGTCGCAGCTGCGGACGGTCAGCGCAACATGTCCGAGCGCGGGAAAATCGGCCATGCTCGCCCCTCGTGGTCGACGGCCCCGGCCGGGCGCCGGGGCGCTTCGCTGCACCTCACCACGAGAATGACTGAATCGCAATACATAACTCGCACTACGAGTAACCGGTCAGCCCCGGGCTGGCAACGGCAGGACCCGCGCCATGACGGACGTCAGGGCAGGATTCCGGACACCCTCAGCTGCGCGACGACCGCTTCTGCTGCCTGCTCCGCCGTCATCGTCACCGTGTCGACCCGCAGCTCGGGTGACTCCGGGGCTTCGTAGGGCGAGTCGATGCCCGTGAAGTTCGGCAGCTCGCCGCGGCGCGCCTTGGCGTAGAGCCCCTTCACGTCCCGCTGCTCTGCATCGGCCAACGGAGTGTCGACGTGCACCTCGACGAACTCGCCCTCGTCGACCAGCGCCCGGGCCATCCGCCGCTCGGCCCGGAAGGGCGAGATGAACGACACCAGCACGATCAGCCCGGCGTCGACCATGAGCCGGGAGACCTCCGCGACCCGGCGGATGTTCTCGACCCGGTCGGCCTCCGTGAAGCCGAGGTCCTTGTTCAGCCCGTGCCGCACGTTGTCGCCGTCGAGCAGGTAGGTGTGCGCCCCCAGGGCGTGCAGCCGCTTCTCGACGAGGTTAGCGATCGTCGACTTGCCCGCACCCGACAGGCCGGTGAACCACACGACCGCCGGGCGGTGCCCCTTCAGCTCGGCATGCGCGACCTTGTTGACCTCGACCGCCTGCCAGTGCACGTTGTCCGACCGGCGCAGCGCGAAGTGCAGCAGGCCGGCGCCGACGGTGTTGTTGGTCAACCGGTCGACGACGATGAAGCCGCCCATCTCCCGGTTGTCGGCGTAGGCATCGAAGGCCACCGGACGGTCGAGGTGCACGTTGCAGACGCCGATCTCGTTCAGCGCCAGCGTCGTGGCCGCGACGTGCTCCAGCGTGTTGACGTCGACGCGGTGCTTCGGCCGCGAGATCGACCCACCGACGGTGCGCGCGCCGATCTTGACGAGGTAGGGCCGGCCCGGCAGCATCTCGTGCTCGCCCATCCAGACGACGTGCGCCTCGAACTGGTCGGCGCTGCCCGCCGGCGCGTCGCCCGCGCACAGCACGTCGCCACGGCTGCAGTCGATCTCGTCCGCGAGGGCGATCGTCACCGACTGGCCGGCCACCGCTTGGTCCAGGTCGCCGTCCATCGTCACGATGCGCGCGACGCGGCTCGTCGTGCCGGCCGGTACGACGCGCACGGGGTCGCCCACGCGGACGGTGCCGCCCACGATCTCGCCGGAGAAGCCGCGGAAGTCGAGGTTCGGCCGGTTGACCCACTGCACGGGCATCCGGAAAGGCCCCGCCTGCCGTTGGTCGGACACCTGCACGGTCTCCAGGAAGCCCATCAGCGTCGGACCGGCGTACCACGGTGTGTGGTCGGACAAGGACGTGATGTTGTCGCCGCGCAGCGCCGACACGGGGATGCACGTGACGTCGTCGATTCCGATCTCGGCGGCGAACGCGCGGTAGTCGGCCTCGATCCGGTCGAAGGCGTCCTGCGAGTAGTCGACGAGGTCGAGCTTGTTGATCGCGACCGCGACGGTGCGGATGCCGAGGAGCGAGACGAGGTAGCTGTGCCGGCGGGTCTGGGTCAGCACGCCGTTGCGCGCGTCGACCAGGATCACCGCCACGTCGGCGGTCGAGGCACCGGTAACCATGTTGCGGGTGTACTGCTCGTGCCCGGGCGTGTCGGCGACGATGAACTTGCGGCGGTCGGTCGAGAAGAACCGGTAGGCCACGTCGATCGTGATGCCCTGCTCGCGCTCGGCGCCGAGCCCGTCGACCAGCAGCGCGAAGTCGAGGTCGCCGCCCTGGGTGCCGACCTTCTTCGAGTCGATCTCGAGTGCGGCCAGGTGGTCCTCGAAGACCATGTGCGACTCGTAGAGCAGCCGGCCGATCAGCGTGCTCTTGCCGTCGTCGACGCTGCCGCAGGTGATGAAGCGCAGCAGGCTCTTGTGCTGGTGCGCGTGCAGGTAGGCGTCGATGTCCTGCGCGATCAGGTCGGAGACGTGGGCCATCAGAAGTAGCCCTCTTGCTTCTTCTTCTCCATGGAGCCCGACGAGTCGAAGTCGATGACCCTGCCCTGTCGCTCGGACGTCGTGGTGAGCAGCATCTCCTGGATGATCGCCGGCAGCGTGTCGGCGGTGCTCTCGACGGCACCGGTCAGCGGGTAGCAGCCGAGGGTGCGAAAGCGCACGCTCTTCATCGTCGGCTGCTCGTCGGGCAGCAGCGGCATCCGGTCGTCGTCGACCATGATCAGCGTGCCGTCGCGCTCGACGACAGGTCGTTCCGCCGCGAAGTACAGCGGCACGATCGGGATCTGCTCGAGGTGGATGTACTGCCACACGTCGAGCTCGGTCCAGTTGGACAGCGGGAAGACGCGGATGTTCTCCCCCGCGTTGTGCCGCACGTTGTAGAGGCTCCACAGCTCGGGCCGCTGCTGCTTGGGATCCCAGCGGTGCTGCGCCGAACGGATCGAGAAGACACGCTCCTTGGCGCGTGACTTCTCCTCGTCGCGGCGCGCCCCGCCGAACGCCACATCGAAGCCGTGGAGGTCGAGCGCCTGCTTGAGCCCCTCGGTCTTCCACATGTCGGTGTGCACCGACGAGCCGTGCGTGAAGGGGTTGATGCCGAGCCTGACGCACTCGGGGTTCTGGTGCACCAGCAGGTCGAGGCCGAGGTCGGCGACCAGCTTGTCGCGGAAGGCGTACATCTCCCGGAACTTCCACGTGGTGTCCACGTGCAGCAGCGGGAACGGCGGCTTCGACGGGTAGAAGGCCTTCAACGCCAGCCGCAGCATGACCGCGCTGTCCTTGCCGACGGAGTAGAGCATCACCGGCCGCTCGCTCTCGGCGACGGCCTCGCGCATGATGCGGATGCTCTCGGACTCCAGTCGCTGCAGGTGCGTCAGTGCTGGTGCGGCCATGGTGGTCACGGAAACAGGGTAGAAGTAGAACGTGTTCTATCGTGAGGCCGGTCGCCTAGGCTGCTGCGGTGCTCCCGGTCCACCTCGACACGATCCGCCTTTTCCTGCACGTGCTCGGCGCGACGATCTGGGTCGGCGGGCAGCTGACGCTCGCCGGGCTGGTGCCCGTGCTGCGTCGCATCTCGCCCGACGCGCCGCGCGAGGCGGCACGGCGGTTCAACGTCATCGGTTGGAGCGCGTTCGCGCTGCTCGTCGCGACCGGGATCTGGAACATCACCGCGCTGGGTGACCACGTGAGCGACAGCTATCGCGCCACGCTGTCGGCCAAGCTCGTCGTCGTGGCGATCTCGGGCATCGCGGCCTTCCTGCACATCCGGGCGACCTCGCGCCGGGGTCTCGCCGTCTGGGGCGCGCTGACCGGGCTGTCGGCGCTGGGCGCGCTGTTCCTCGGGATGCTGCTCGGCTCCTGACACCGTCAGGTGGCGAAGACCTGACCGTCGCGCACGGTCACCGGCAACGACTGCAGCGGGCGGGCAGCCGGCCCCCGGACGACCGCGCCGGTCGTGGCGTCGAAGACCGACCCGTGGCACGGGCACTCGAGCCGTGACCCGGCCGGTGAGACGGTGCAGCCCTGGTGGGTGCAGATGGGGCTGAACGCCGCCGCCGTGTCGGCAGTCGGCCGGCCGACGATGATCGACGCGCCGCCCGGCACGGTCACCGACACCGCCTCGCCGACCGGGATCGCGTCGAGCGCGACCAAGGGGTCGGAGGTGGACAGCCGGATGGCGGGCGAGGCGCCCCGCCCCGCGCTCGCACAGCCGGTGAGGACGGCCGCGCAGACGGCGCAGGCTCCGGCCAGCAGGCCGCGGCGCGAAACCGCAGGGGTCACGCCGCCCCCGCCATCGGCAGCTGTCCGCCGCGCGGGCTCTCCGCCCGGATCAGCACCAACGTGGCCACGAAGCCGGCCAGCGCGAAGTAGGCGCCCACCCGGAACGCCGAGTCCCAACCGTGCACGGTCGCCTGCTGCAGCAACGCGAGCTTCGCCTGCTGTGTCGGCGGCCCGGACAGTCCGGCGAGCAGGCTGTGCAGCCGGTGGTCGAACGCCGAGCCGAACACCGTGATCAGCGCGGAGAGCCCGAGCGTGCCGCCCACCTGCTGGCCGACGTTGAGCATCGCCGACGCGATGCCGCTGTCCTCGGGCGCGACACCGGCGACGGCGCCCAGCGTGATGGGCACGAAGATCAGCCCCATCCCCGCGGCGATCATCAGCATCGGCGGCACGATGCCGGTCGCGTAGGTCGAATGGACGCTCAGGTGGGAGAGCAACCACAGCCCGCCACCGGCGAGCAGCGTGCCGCTCGCGATGAGGTTGCGCGGGGCCAGCTTGGTCACCAGCCGGCTCGCCACCTGGGCCATCACCACGATCACCGCGCTCACCGGCAGGAACGCGAAGCCGGCCTTCAGCGGCGAGAAGCCCAGCACCTCCTGCACGAACTGCGTGAGGAAGAAGAACATCGCGAACACTGCGGCACCCACGATGAGCATCACGACGTAGGTGCCGACCCGGGTCCGGTCACGGAAGAGCCGCAGCGGCATCAGTGGCTGCGGCGTACGCGCCTCCACGACGACGAACGCGACGAGCAGGGGTACGGCGACGGCCAGCGCGACCACGGTGACCGCGTCGCTCCACCCGTCGCTCGCGGCGTGAATCAGCCCGTAGACGAGGCTCGCCATGCCGAGCGTCGACGTCAGCGCGCCGGCGATGTCGAGCCGGCCGGTGCTGCGCGCGTTGTCGTCGGTGACGAACGGCGCGGCGACGGCCAGCGCGATCCCGATCGGGGCGTTGACGAACAGCACCCAGCGCCAGGACAGGGCGTCGGTCAGCACGCCACCGAGGATCAGCCCGATCGCGGCCCCCGCGCCGGAGACCGCGGCGTAGACACCGAACGCCTTGTTGCGCGCCGGCCCCTCCGCGAACGTCGTCGTGATCAGCGCGAGCGCGGTCGGCGAGGCGATCGCGCCGCCGATGCCCTGCAGCGCCCGCATCGCGAGAAGCATCGTCTGGTCCTGCGCGAACCCGCCGGCGAGGCTCGCCAGCGCGAACAGCAGCACGCCGGTGATGAACATGCGCCGCCGGCCGAACAGGTCACCCATGCGCCCGCCGAGCAGCAGCAGGCCGCCGAAGGTCAGCGTGTAGGCGTTGAGCACCCAGGCGAGCGAGGTCTGGCTGAAGTGCAGCGCGTCGCGGATGTGCGGCAGCGCGATGTTCACGATGGTGGCGTCGAGCACGACCATCAGCTGTGCGCTGGCGATCACGCCCAGGGCCAGCCCCGGGTGCGGTCGCCGGCGCCCGCCGCCTGCGTCGACGTCAGGCCGGTCGGGGCTGAACGTGGTCATCAGGCCAACCTAACCGCCGCGGCCGACCGCGGCGGGCGGTGTGATCACCGTCACCCCCGGCCGGGTGGCGACCCCTGCACCGGGTATGCCGCTGGCATGAGCAACGTCGCCGAGAACCTCACCGACAAGGTCCGCGAGACGGCCCATCGCGAGGCCGCGGAGTACACACAGGGCGAGGACCGGCCCCTGGCCGGTTACACCGCCACGATGGGCACCTACGCGCTGACCGCCGCCGCGCTCGTCGCCGCCAGCCGGCTGATGGGCCGGCGCGGACCGGCAGCGGTGCCGTGGGCCGACCTGGCGCTCTCGTCGCTCGCGACGTTCAAGCTGTCACGGCTGATCGCCAGGGACCCGGTCACCAGCCCGCTACGCGCGCCGTTCACCCACTACGACGGGCTGACCGGCCCCTCCGAGCTGCACGAGGAGCCCCGCGAGGACAGCACCTGGCGGCACGCGATCGGCGAGCTGCTGACCTGCCCGTTCTGCGTGTCGCAGTGGGTGGCCACCGGCTTCGTGAGCGGCCTGGTGCTGGCCCCGCGGTTCACCCGGCTCGCGGCCTCGACGTTCGGCGTGGTGGCGGTGTCCGACTTCCTGCAGTTCGCGCACGCGGCGATCGAGCAGGCCACCGGCGAGGCCAAGTAGTCGGGCCTACTCCTTGGGGATCTGGCCGCCCATGTTCGCGTTCTTGGCGGCCTTGGCGACGAGGTCCGGCACGACCGAGCCGAGCTCGCTCGGGTCCCACCGGGCGCCCTTGTCGGCCCCCGGTCCGGCGTGCCAGCCCTCGGCGACGCTGATCTCGCCGCCGCGGACGTTGAACACCCGGCCGGTCACGCCCGTGCAGTCGCCGCTGCCGAGCCAGACGACCAGTGGGGCGATGTTCGAGGGGTCGCGCGGGTCCCAGCCCTCGTCGAGCGGCTTCGCCCCACCGGGCATGAGGTTCTCGGTCATGCGGGTGAGCGCGCCGGGTGCGATCGCGTTGACGAGTACGCCGTAGCGCTCGAGCTCCTTGGCGGCGATGACCGTGAAGGCGGCGATGCCGGCCTTGGCCGCCCCGTAGTTGGTCTGGCCGACGTTGCCGTAGATGCCGGAGGCCGAGCTGGTGTTGACGATGCGCGCGTCGACCGGCTCGCCCGCCTTGGCCTTGTCGCGCCAGTGACCGACGGCGACGCGGGTCGGGGCGAAGGTGCCGCGCAGGTGCACCTTGATGACGGCGTCCCACTCGTCGGGCGTCATGTTGAACAGCATCCGGTCACGCAGGATGCCGGCGTTGTTGACCAGCGTGTGCAGCTCGCCGAACGTGTCGATCGCGGTGCGCACGAGCCGCTCGGCGCCCTCCCAATCGGACACGTCGTCGTAGTTGGCGACCGCCTCGCCGCCCATCGCCTTGATCTCGTCGACGACCTGCTGGGCCGGCGCGTCGTCGGAGCCGACACCGTCGGCCGAGCCGCCGACGTCGTTGACGACGACCATGGCGCCCTGGCGAGCGAACTCCAGCGCCTCCTCCCGGCCGATGCCGCGGCCGGCGCCGGTGACGATGACGACGCGGCCGTCGCACAGTGCAGACATGACTTTCGGTCTCCGTTTCTTCGTGGCGATCAGGAAGCGGGGTGCGGGATCGATCCCAGCTCGTCGAGCAAGGTCTGCGAGTAGGTGACCCGACCGGTCAGCGTCCGCGGGTCGCCGCTGCACAGCGCGAGCGCGGCTCGGGCCATGACCTCGGGCGGCTCGACCCGGTCGGGGTCGGTGTCGTCGGTGACGAGGTGGTGGAACAGCGTCCCCGGCGTCGGCACCACCCGGTTGGGCGACAGCGCGTTGACCGCGATGCCCGCGTCGTAGACCTCGGACGCGAGCCCGGTGGTGAAGCGTTCGAGCGCGGCCTTGCACATGCCGTAGACGGTGCCTCCGATCCGGCCCGCATCGGGCTTCGGGTGCACCGCGGCGATCGACGAGATGTTGAGGATCCAGCCGGAGCCGCGCTCGCGCATGCCGGGCAGCACCAGCTGCGCCAGGTGGAACGGCGCGTTGACCTGCACCTCGAACATCAGGTCCATGCGCTTGGCCGGGAAGTCGGCGACCGGCAGGAAGTAGGTCACCGCCGCGTTGTTGACGAGGACGTCGACGGGCCCGAGCGCGTGCTCGCTCTCGGCCACCAGCCGCTCGCGGTCCTCGCGCCGCGACAGGTCGGCCGGGATCGCGACGGCGGTGCCGCCGGCCGCGCGGATCCGCTCGACGGTCTCGTTGATCGTGCCCTCGAGCGCGCTCTGCCCGGGATCGACGGTGCGGGCGGCGACCGCCACCCGCGCGCCCTCCGCGGCGAACAGCTCGGCGATCGCGGCCCCGATGCCGCGACTTGCCCCGGTCACGATCGCGGTCTTGCCGTCGAGTGCGCTCACGAGTCCCGCATCCTGTCGAGGTAAGGCGACGTTGTCGAGCGTCGTTCGGTTTTCACCGTCAGACGCCGAGGGAACGGCCGACGATCTCCTTCATGATCTCTGTGGTGCCGCCGTAGATCGTCTGGATGCGGCAGTCGAGGTAGGCCTTGGCGATGGGGTACTCGAGCATGTAGCCGTAGCCGCCGTGCAGCTGCACGCAGCGGTCGATGACCTTCTTCTGCAGCTCGGTCGTCCACCACTTCGCCATCGCCGCGTCGCTCGGCGACAGGTTGCCGGCGTTGTGCTCGGTGATGCACCGGTCGACGAAGACCCGGGCGATCTCCACCTCCGTAGCCATCTCGGCCAGGGCGAAGCGGCTGTTCTGGAAGGTGCCGATCGGCCTGCCGAACGCCTCCCGCTCCTTGCAGTAGGCGACCGTCACCTCGAGCGCCCACTCAGCCGAGGCCACCGCGCTCACCGCGATCGACAGCCGCTCCTGCGGGAGGTTCTGCATCAGGTAGATGAAGCCCTGGCCCTCCTCGCCGAGCAGGTTGGCCTTCGGCACGCGGACGTCGGAGAAGAACAGCTCCGCGGTGTCCTGCGCCTTCAGCCCCATCTTGTCGAGGTTGCGGCCGCGCTCGAACCCGGGCATCCCGCGCTCGACCATCAGCAGGCTGATGCCCTTGTGCCCGGCCTCCGGGTCGGTGCGGGCGACGACGATGACGATGTCGGAGTGGATGCCGTTGGTGATGAACGTCTTCTGCCCGTTGACGACGTAGTCGCCACCGTCCTTGAGCGCGGTCGTCTTGATGCCCTGCAGGTCGCTGCCGGCTGCGGGCTCGGTCATCGCGATCGCCGTGATGATCTCGCCGGAGCAGACGCCCGGCAGCCAGCGCTGCTTCTGCTCGTCGTTGAGCAGCCGCACGAGGTACGGCGCGACGACGTCGTTCTGCAGGCTGTAGCCGACTCCGGTCGCGCCGGCGCGCGCCATCTCCTCGTCGAGGATCGCGTTGTAGCGGAAGTCGGCCTGGCCGCCACCGCCGTAGGCCTCGTCGATCTCGAAGCCGAGGAGCCCCTGCGCGCCGGCCTTTGTCCAGACCTCGCGGTCGACGATGCCGGCGGACTCCCAGGCGGCGTGGTGCGGGGCGATCTCCTTGTCGATGAACGCCCGGACCATCTCGCGGAAGCCGGCGTGCTCGGAGTCGAAGATCTGCCGCTGCATGGGGTCCCCTCTGATCTGACGTCGACCTCAGATTCTAGTGCTACGGTCCGGCCATGAAGGTCGACGGTGGACTCGGGATCAGCAGGGGCTCGGGCGAGATGTCGTCCGAGGCGATCGCGGCGTCGGTCCGCGAGCAGGAGCAGCTCGGCTACGACGGCGTGTGGTCGGCCGAGACCGCGCACGACGCGTTCCTGCCGCTGGTCGTCGCTGCCGAGCACAGCGAGCACATCGAGCTGGGCACCGCGATCGCGGTCGCCTTCGCCCGCAACCCGATGAACCTCGCCTACCTGGCCAACGACCTGCAGCTGATGTCGAAGGGCCGGTTCATGCTCGGCCTCGGCAGCCAGATCAAGCCGCACATCGAGAAGCGGTTCGCGATGCCCTGGAGCCACCCGGCGCCGCGGATGCGCGAGCTGATCCTCGCGATCCGGGCCATCTGGGACGCGTGGGAGACCGGCGGCAAGCTCGACTTCCGGGGCGACTTCTACACCCACACGCTGATGACGCCGTTCTTCGACCCGGGGCCCAACCCCTACGGCCGGCCGAAGATCCTGCTCGCCGCTGTCGGCGAGGTCATGACCAGCGTGGCGGCCGAGGTGGCCGACGGCATGCTCGTGCACGGCTTCACCACCCACCGCTACCTGCGAGAGGTCACGGTGCCGACGATCGAGGCCGGGCTCGAGCGGGCGGGCAAGAAGCGGGGCGACTTCCAGATCAGCTACCCGGCGTTCGTGGTGACCGGCCGCGACGACGAGCAGATGACCAAGGCCGCCGCCGGCGTACGCCAGCAGATCGCGTTCTACGGCAGCACCCCGGCCTACCGCGGCGTGCTCGACCTGCACGGCTGGGGTGAGGTCGGGGCCGAGCTCAACCGGCTCTCCAAGAGCGACGACGCCGGCCGCTGGCAGGCCATGGGCACGCTGATCGACGACGAGATGCTCGACGCGTTCGCCGTCGTGGCCCCGCCCGACCAGGTCGCCGCCGCGATCAAGGACCGCTTCGGCGACCTGGTCGACCGGTTCAGCTTCTACGCGCCCTACGCCGCCGAGCCCGGCACCTGGGACGCCGTGATCGCCGAGCTCAAGGGCTGAGGGTTACTCGCCCTTCCAGACCGGTTCGCGCTTCTCGACGAACGCCATCGCGCCTTCCATGGCGTCCTTGCTGGTGTTGACCGTGCCCGAGAAGTGGTTGTTGCGCTTCCACAGCTCCTCCTCGGTCAGATCCTGGGAGAGCCGGGCGAGCTCGAGGCTGGCCTTGATCGACAGCGGTGCGTTCTTGGCGATCTTCTCGGCGATCTCGAGCGCCTTGGCGAGCAGGTCGCCGTCGGCGACGACGTGGTTGACCAGGCCGACCCGGTGCGCCTCGGCGGCGTCGATGCGCTCGGCGGTGAGGATCATCTCCAGCGCCTTGCGGGGGAACATCGCCCGCGGCAGCCGGAAGACGCCGCCGGCCGCGGCGAACAGGCCGCGCATCGGCTCGGGCAGACCGAACGTCGCCGACTCGGCCGCGACGAGGAAGTCGCAGGACAGCGCGATCTCGCAGCCGCCGGCGAGGGCGAACCCGTTGATCGCGCCGATCACCGGCTTGGTGCGCGGGTAGGTCACGAAACCCGCGAAGCCGCCCTTGGGCTGCACGACGCCGCCGGCCTCGCCGGAGGAGAACGCCTTGAGGTCCATGCCCGCGCAGAACGCCTGGCCGGTGCCGGTGAGGATCGCGACCCGCGCCTCGTCGTCGGCCTCGAACTTCTCGATCGACTCATGCAGCCCGGTAGCGAGCGCGCCGTTGACGGCGTTGCGCGCGTCGGGACGGTTCAGCGTGATGACCGCGGTGCGGCCTTCCATCCGGTAGAGGACCTCGTCGGCCATGACCTGTCTCTCCTGCAGTTGAGGGCTACGTCAGGTTCTTCCTACCGTGCGCCCGCCGGGTAGCGTGATCGGGGTGACCGATCAGGCGGCCGTCCATCCCGCACTGGACCCCCACGTCAACGGCCGGCTGGCCGCCTGGCGCTACGCGCTGCGCACCACGAACCCGCCCGCGGGCGAGATCGACGCCGTGACCCGCTGGCTGGTCGTCACCCGGGCCGCCGTGCTGCCGATGACGCTGTTCGCCGGTCTGGTCGCCGCACTGCTGGCGGTCGGCGCACCGCACGTCAGCGTCGTCAACCTGCTGGTCGCGATCCTCGGCATCCTGCTGGCCCACGTCGCCAACAACCTCATGAACGACCTCGCCGACACCCAGGTCGGCACCGACACCCTCGACTACCCGCGCGCGCTCTACGCCCCGCACCCGATCCTGTCCGGGCTCGTGACCAAGGCCCAGCTCTACCGGGCCATCGCGCTGGTCAACCTCGCGGACCTGGCGATCCTGCTGTTCCTCGCCGGCCGTCGCGGCTGGCCGATCGTCGGCTTCGCGCTCGGCGGCTTCCTGCTCAGCGTCGCCTACACGTCTCCACCGCTGCGGCTGAAGAAGATCGGCCTCGGCGAGCCCGACGTGCTCGTGGTCTGGGGGCCGCTGATGGTGGTCGGCACCTACTTCGCCGCGACCGGCACCGCGCCCTGGCAGGTGTGGCTCGCCTCGCTGCCCTACGGGCTGCTCTGCACGACGGTGCTCATGGGCAAGCACGTCGACAAGATCCCGTACGACGCACCCGCCGGCACCCGCACGCTGCCGGTCCTCCTCGGGGAGCGGCGGGCGCGGGGCCTGACCCGCGGGCTGCTCGCGACGTTCTACGTGCTGGTCGCCGTCGACGTCGCCGTCGGCGCGCTGCCCTGGCCATCGCTCACGGTGGTCGCGGGGCTTCCGGTGGCCGCCAAGGCCTGGCGCTACCTGTCCCGACCGCGGCCCGACGCGCCCCCCGAGGGTTTCCCGATCTGGCCGTTGTGGTTCGCGGCGATCGCTTTCCTGCACACCCGGCGGGCCGGCGCGCTGCTGGTCGCCGGCCTCGCGATCGCAGCCGGCTTCGGGATGACCGGCTACTGAGCCGCTACAGGTAGCGCTTGCGCGGGTAGAGCGCGTGCGCGCCGGCCACCCGGTCGAGGAACAGCATCCCGTCGAGGTGGTCGAGCTCGTGCTGCAGGCCGACCGCCTCGTAGGCATCCGCCTCGACCACCCGCTCCTCCCCCGTGCCCGGCACCACCCCGGCCACGGTGACCCGGAGGAACCGCGGCACGTCGCCGGTGAGGTCGGGCACCGACAGGCAGCCCTCGCGGCCGGACTTCGGCTCCTCGCCGTGCACGAGCCGGGGGTTGGCGAGCACGACGAGTCCGGCGTACGACCTGGTCTTGCGGTGACCACCGACGTCGAGGCAGAAGACCCGCCAGCCGACCCCGATCTGCGGCGCGGCAAGCCCCACGCAACCGGTGAACTCGCGCATCGTCGCGACAAGGTCGTCGGCGAGGGCCGCGACGGCCGGGTCGCGCGGGTCGACGTCGACAGACGGCGTGCTGAGGACCTCAGCCGGGGCGTGGACGACCGGCCGCACCTGCGGATCGCTCACTACAGGAGTTCCGCCTCAGCCGCGCGCAGGGACGCGTGCACACCGAGACCCGCGGCGAGCTCGGCGAGGTCGCGGTCGAGCTGCTCGGCGTCGACGTCGCCGGGGAGGTCGACCTCGCACACGAGCACGTAGAGGTCACCGGCGAGCCGGGTCGTCATGTCGGTGATGTTGCCGTGGCAGTCGGCGACGAGCCCGGTGATCGCCGCAACGATGCCGGGGCGGTCGGCGCCGTGCAACGAGAGCAGGTAGTGGCTGCCGGCCGGCACGGCCTCCGCCGTCTCCGGACCGACCTCGGCGACCGTGGTGTGCACGCCCAGCCGCCGCTCCGCCGGGACCAGCGCGGCGCGGATGGCGGCCTCGGTCACCGCCGCCTGCGCGATCAGGGTCATCGCGAACCGCCCGCGCAGGATCGTCATCGACGAGTCCTCGAGGTTGGCCCCGAGGTCGGCGAGAGCCGAGGTGACGGCCGCGACGATGCCCGGGCGATCGTCACCGATGACGGTGACGGCGAAGGCGGTCATGCCCCCGGAGGGTAGTGGCGGTCTAGAGCCGCACGGGTGGCCGGGGGCGGTCCCGGACGAACCGGCCGACCCCGCCGGCCCGCGTCGCCTGCAGCCCCTGCAGCAGCGGGTGGCCAGTGCGTGTGAGCACCGGCGCCGCGGCCTCGGCCTGGCCCTCGTCGGCCGCCGCGGCCGCGCCACCACCCATCGCCGCGAGCACCGGATGGTGGAAACGGCGGGCGGACGAAGCGGCACCGGGGTTCGCCATCACGACCAGCAGGACGAGCGCCAGGCCGACGATGAGGCCGATGCCCAACGTGCGGCCGTCGTGGTTGCCGCCGGAGGCGGCCAGCCGACGGGTGGGGTCGGCGACGACCGGAGCGCCGCCCTGCCCCGACGGCGCCGTGCCGGCCTCGGGACCCGCGACCGACGGAGCGACCCCCGCGTTCGTCGGCGGGGCGGCGAACGAGTTGTCACCGGAAAGCGCCGGCATGGGGGCGCCGGCCGACGACGCACCGGCTGCGCCCGTGCCGGTCGAGGTCGACCCGTCGGTCACCGGGTTGGCGGGCAGGCCGCTGCCGTCGCTGCCGGCGCCGGTCGCCGTGAACGACGCGTCCGACGGCTTGGCGATCGTCACCTCGAACGGCGTCTGGTAGCCCGGGTCAGGCACCACCACGAAGTCGAAGGTGCCGGGCATCGCCTGGAGGCTGTCGTTGAGCGTCCACGTGACCTTGGACCCGTTGGCCTGGCCGGTGATCTTCTTGCTGCAGTCATAGGTCGGCGCGTGGTCCCACTGCTGGTTGCCGCCGCCCGACCAGGCGCTGGTCGTCGGGCAGAGCACCAGGGCGGGTGCCTCGACCGACTTGTTGTCGGCGATGTCCAGCGTGAGGGTGCCGCCGCTCGACCCGCTGGCGACGTAGCGCAGCGCGGCGAACGCCGCGACACCCGCCGGGGTGTTGCGGACGACGAGGGTGCCGTCGTCGGTGTAGGTCGGGTCCTGCGGCAGCGTGCCGACGGTGGCGTTGCCGGGCCGCGCCTCGCTCCACCAGCCGGTGACGACGGGCGAGTCGGCGCTGGCCGACCCGGCGGTGACCAGCAGGCCACCGGCGGAGGCAACTGTGAGCAGCACCGCTGGGAGCATCCGGCGAAGCAGGGTCGACATCGTCAGCTCCTAGTCCCGGTGGAAGAGGCCCGCCGCCGCGGCCGGGGCGTCGACGCGGTGTCCGGTTCGCCCCGACCCGAGCGGTTGATCACAGCAGTGTCGCTGCCGAGGTAGGACGACACGACGACGGGGTCCTCGAGCACCGCCTGCGGCGGCCCTTCCGCGATGACGCGGCCGAGGTCCATCGCGACCAGCCGGTCGGAGATCGCGGTGATCAGCGGCATGTCGTGCTCGATCACGAGCATGGCGCACCCGGTCTCGGCCTGGATCCGGCGCAGCAGCGGCCCGAGCGCCTCGGTCTCGCGCTGCGCGATGCCCGATGACGGCTCGTCGAGGATGAGTACGACGGGGTCGTGGGCGATCGCCATGGCCAGGTCGACGATGCGGCGGGAACCGGTCGACAGCTCGGACACGAACTTGTCGCGGAAGGCACCGAGGTTCATCAGCTCGACGAGGTCCTCGACGGTGTAGGCGACGTCGTCCTCCGAGGCGAGCACGGCCGGCAGGCCGAGCAGCGCGGCGAAGTGGTCTCGGGTGTCGATGTGCCGCTCGACACCCATCGCGAGGTTCTCCGCGACGGTGAGCGTCGGGAAGATGCGCGCGTCCTGGAACGACCGGCCGAGGCCGATCGTCGCCCGGCGGTCGGCGGGCCAGCCGGTCACGTCGACACCGCGCAGCATCACCCGGCCGGCGTCGGGCTTGAGGAAGCCCGACAGGACGTCGAAGATCGTCGTCTTGCCGGCGCCGTTGGGCCCGATGACGCCGAGGATCTCCCCGGCCCGTACCTCGATGTCGACGTCGGACAGGGCATTGATGCCGCCGAAGCTCTTGGAGACCGACTGCGACGCGAGGACCACCGGCGCGTCCGGACCGGGGGCCGGCCGCTGCGGCTCGGCGACCGCCGCACGCCTGCCCTTCGCCGCGCGCGGTGGGGCAGGTCGAGTCTGTGCCGCCCCCTGCAGGAAGACCGAGCGCAGGATGTCGTCCCGCTCCAGCAGCTCGGCCGTCGGCCCGGAGAACCGCACCTCGCCCTTCTCCATGAAGAAGGCGCGGCTGGCGATCGTGAGCGCGACGTTGACCGACTGCTCGACCACGATGATCGTGCAGCCGGTGGCATGGATCGCGCGCACCATCTCGAGCAGCTGCTCGACGATCGTCGGCGCGAGCCCGAGCGACAGCTCGTCGATGACCAGCAGCTTCGGCTTGGCGACGAAGGCCATGCCGAGCGCGAGCTGCTGCTGCTCCCCGCCGGACAGGTTGCCGGCGAGCTGACCCCACCGCTCGCGCAGCCGTGGGAACTGGTCGAGCACCTGCTGGGTGCGGGCCTCGACCTGCTTGGGGTCCTCGTCGGCGTAGAGCCAGGTGCCGGCCTTGAAGTGCTCGGCGACGGTCAGCGTCGGGAAGACGGCCTTGCCGCCGGGCACCTGGATGATGCCGAGCTTCGACGTCTTCACCGCGTCGGCGTGGGTGATGTCGAGGCCGTCGAAGAGGATGCGCCCCGCCGCCGGGTCGACGAGACCGGAGATCGCCTTGAGCAGCGTCGACTTCCCGGCGCCGTTGGTCCCGAGCAGGGCGACGATCTCGCCGCGCTCCACCTCCATGTCGACGCCGAAGAGGATCTGCACCTTGTCGTAGGCGACGTCGACTCCGCTGCACTGCAGCAGCGGCCCCTCCCCTGCTGCCGGCCGGGGCACCTCGAGCACGGCGGTCTGCGCCGCCTGCCGCCGCGCCAATCGGCGCAGCGCAGCGGTCGGATCCACCCGCCCGGCGCGCCTCACGACCGCGCTCCGACGGTCGGCTCGGCGGGTCCGGGTTGCGCGGACAGCCCGCGGAAGCGCTCCTCGGCGCTCTCGAGCACCTCGGTCTCGTCGTCGGGCTCCGCGTCGACCCGGCGGTCGGCGACCAGGGAAGGCACGTGCAGGCCGCGCCGGGCCGCCACCCAGCGCAGGAACCGGTCGCGCTGCTTGAAGCCCTCCTCCGCGGACCCTCCGGGGTAGAGCATGAGGTTGGCCACGAGCAGCGGGCCGGTGAGCAGCAACGGCAGGATCGTGGCCACGCTCTGCCCGATGTAGGGGTCGAGCTGGTGGCCGAACAGCGCGGACGCCTCGAACAGCATCGCGCCGACCACCGCGAACGGCAGCGACGTGAGCCCGCCGATGACCACCGCAAGGAAGATCGAGATGCTGTTGAAGACCGAGTAGCTGCCGGGGATCACGTTGTGCTGGCCGTAGGCGAACAGCACGCCGGCGACACCGGCGATGCCCCCGGAGATGGCGAACGCCGCGAGCTTGGTGCGGATCGGGTTGACCGTGTAGGCGGCACCGGCGCGCACGTTGTCGCGCACCGCCATCAGCACGCGCATGCCGCGGTTTCGCCGGAAAGACAGGGCGGCGACGTAGACCACCGCGAGGAACGCCAGGCAGACGAAGTAGAAGTTCAGATCGTCCTCGAGGTTGATGCGTCCCCACAGCAGCGGCCGCTCGACGGAGGCAGCGAAGCCGGACGGCAGCAGCAACCGGCCGATCGGGTAGTTCTTGTTGAGGATGTAGCCCTGCACCGCGTAGCCGAACGCCAGCGTGGTGACGGCGAGGTAGAGGCCGCTGATCCGTAGCGCCGGGATGCCGATCACCATCGCGGTCACCGCGCCGGCCAGGATGCCGATGCCCATGGCGAGGAAGAAGTCGATGTTGTGCTCGGCGACGAGGCCACCGGAGACGGCGGCGGCCATGCCGACCAGGCCGAACTGACCGAGGCTGATCTGCCCCGCCCAGCCGGACAGGATGACCAGCGACACCGCGACGATGCCGTAGAGCGGCAGCACCGCGAGCGAGGGCAGGTAGGGGCTGCTGACGACGAACGGCAGCACGACCATGAAGCCGACCATCGTCACGGTGATCGCGTAACCGGCGCGGCGTACCTCGGGCAGGTTGCGCAGCTCGACCGGTACCGGCCGGAAGCGCTTGACGTTCTGCCAGGTGGCGACGCCCATGTCGTAGGCGCGGGACGCGACACCGCGCTGCACGAGCAGCGCGACGATGATCACCACGAGCATCAGCGCCGAGGCGACGTTGTTGGTGCCGGTGCTGGCGATCGAGGCGAAGATGAGTACGCCGATGCCGAGACCGGCCATCAGCGTGACCCCGATGCGCTCCAGCCGCCCAACGACGGCCGCGGCCATGCCGTAGAGCAGGGTGTCGAAGCCGAGCGTGGCGTCCTGCGGCACCCCGATGAGCGGGGACTGCACGTAGATCGCCGCCCCGGCGAGCAGGCCGGCGATCGCCCAGGCGACGGTGCCGACGAGCTTGACCGGGATGCCGAGCAGCGAGGCGCGGTCGGCGTTCTCCGCCGACGCGCGCAGGGCGATGCCCATGCGCGTCCAGCGCAGGAACGACGCGAGGCCGGCGGTGAGCCCAACGACGACGGCGAAGGCGAAGATCTGGTCACCCGAGAGCACGGGCTGGCCCTGGCCGTTGTGGAACGCGAAGTCCCGCCAGGGCGTCGGGACGGTCGCGATCTGGCCGGCCTTGGCACCGAGCCAGATCGGGATGAAGAACGCCAGCGCGCCGAGCGACTGGGCGATGCCGACCGTGACCACCGTGAGGATCAGCCGCGGCGCCTTGGCGAACCGTCGCATCACGAGCACGTCGGCCAGCACGCCGAACAGCGGCCCGCCGAGGAACGCGATCGGCAGCGCCTCCAGGTAGCCCAAGTAACCCTGGATGTTGAGCAATAGCGCCGTCACCGCGGGCACCGCACCGATGGCCGCGGCGGCGAAGTTGATGATGCGCACGCTGCGGTAGATCAGCACCAGCGCGACGCCGATGAGGCCGTAGAGCGACCCGAGGGCGAGCCCGTCGATGTAGTTCTTCGTCGACAGGTCGAACGCGACCCAGGTGAACGCCCAGAAGCCGACGATCAGCAGCGCCCAGCGGACGGCCTTGGCGGCCGGCCCGTCGTCGTCGCGCAGCCACTTCCAGACCTGGCCGGCTGCCGGCAGCGCCGGCCACCGCCGGACAGAGTCCAGACTCGACATCAGTGCCGCCCGTCCATCGGCATCGGCGGGCCGTCGATCGCGTCGAAGCTGCCGTTCTTGCGCGCGCCCTCGATCTGCACGTAGTGACCCGGTTTGCCGTTGACGTTGGACTTCTGGTGCTTGTCCCAGTAGACGATGCGGACGTCGGCGTTCCAGCCGTGGTTGTCGGGCGCGAGCACCCGAAGGATGCGGCCGGTGTCGCCGCCGCCGCGCGGCGGGATCCGGAACGCCGCGGCGGCCATGTTCTGCGGGGTGAGATCCGGGCCGGTGGCCTGGATCATCGTCATCAGCATGTTGATGTAGCCCCAGTTGGTGGTCGCCGTGTCCGACTCGAACGGCGTGTTGCCCTGGCCGCCGCCGAGGTGCCAGATGCGGGTCGCCGTGTCGTTGTCGAGCGGCTCACCGGCGTCGAGCTGTGACAGCCCAAAGGCGAGGTCGTAGGGGCAGTGGCCCGACTGGGGGCAGGCCAGCCCGCCGTCGCTCGTGTAGGTCTGGCCGACGGTGTCCGCGTCCATGCCCTGGTTGGTGGCGAGGACGTTCTCCGGCCAGTAGTTGTTCTGCGCCTCGCCGGAGTAGAGGAACTGCGGGGCGACGGGGTCGCACAGGCACAGCACGGTCGTCGCCGGGTGGCCGGGCTTGTTCATCGCGGCGATGCCCGCCTGGGTCTGCTGCGCAGCCGTGTTGATGTTCTGGTCGTAGTAGTACTGGTTCTGGCTGAAGTCCTCGCCGCATTTCTGCTTCAGCAGCGGCGCGAGGATCTTCTGCGCGGTGTACTGGTTGTCCGGGTCGTTGGTGCTGATGACCCCGAGCACCCGCTTCTTGCCGTTGAAGTTCTGCGCCGGGTTGAAGTTGGGCGCGTACTTGACCACGCGGCTGCTGTTGTTGCTCGTCATCTGGCTGCACCACCAGTTGGCGAACATGCTCATCATCCGGGTGCCCGTCATGTTGACGTCCCAGTGATAGGGGTTCATCGCCTGGTTGAAAGCCTCGGAGAACCCCGCCCCACCGAGGTTGACCGTGCCCTTGCGGGCCAGCTCTGCGAAGCAGTCCGAGCACAGTGTGGTGTTCCAGATGACCGCGTAGGGGTGGTACTTCGCGACGATCGTGTCCATCTCGGGAATCAGGCACTGCTTGTCGGGTGGCACCGACTGGCACTGGCCGGCGTAGGTGTCGATGTGCAGCTTGCGCCCGTAGAGCTCGTAGTGGCTGTTGACGAACTTCTCGACCGCGTTGTTGAACGCCTGGGCCTGGCTGAAGCTCACATAGAGACCCTGCGCCTGCAGGATCGCGTTGACCTCGGGCCCGTAGTCGCTGACGTACCAGACGACCTCGATCTGGTCCTTGGTCACGCCGCGGTAGGTGTTGCCACCGTTGGCGCCGGTGAACTTGGGCGTGCACGGCGGGGCGTAGTAGTCGATCTTGGGGTCGTACTGCCGGCCGTCGACACAGTGGCTCGTGTCGCCCGCCGCCGTCCCCGTCGGCGTGGCGCCGCCTGCTCCGCCGCCGCCGGTGCCGGCGGTGCCGCCGGCTCCGCTCGCGCTGCTGCCCGTGGCCGCGCCGGCTCCGGTCGCCGTGCCGCCGGCTCCGGCCAGCGAGCCGCTGCTGCCGGTGGCCCCACTGCTGCCCGGCACCCCGCCGGTGCCGTTCTGCGTGTAGAGGCTGCCGCTGGCGGTGTTGCTGCTGCCCGGCGCGGTCGACGGCACGATCGTGATGATCAGGGCCTGGAGGGCCAGGACCACCGCCAGCGGCAGGTAGCGCCGAGCGAGCTTGGTTCCATCCATGTGGGCCTCTTGGAGTGCGCGGGGGTGCTGCGCCGCTAATTCGCTGTGAGGCCCGTCACGTCCTGCCGTCAGGTGGTGACTATTCGGATGCGACGGCGCAAGGCCGCGTCAAGAGGTGCGGCGCGTGACAAATCGCCGAGCAGGCCGACCTAGACTGCCGGAAGGTCGGTCTCGCCCGTATCCCCCCCGCGGGCGAGGCCGGCCGCCTCGTGCCAGTCGGTCAGCGGCGCGACTGGCGCCCGTAGCCGACGTAGAGCGCGACCGCGGCCACCGCGGCGACGACACCGACCGCGATCAGCACCCGGTCGGTGCGCAGCTGCCGCTCGATCGTGTAGGTGTGGGACCCGGTGAACGCCGACCCCGACCCTTCCTCGGCCACGTGGCGCAGCTCGTCGAGCGCTGCGCCGCTGCGCGACGGGGGCAGCGCGCGACGGCTCATCGGCTGGCCGACGGGCAGGCCGTCGGGGCCGTGGAGAACGTCGTGCACGGCGGTGCGCAGGCGAGCGGCGCTGCGGCTCGCGACCCGCTTGGGGCTGACACGATCGGCGATGGCGTCGATGGTCTCGGCGAGCTCGGCCCGGGTGTGCTCGATCTCTCGCTGGATGGCGTGCGGGTCCTGGCCGGCCACGTCTTCCTCCTCGCGGGTCACTGCCATCACTGTCGCAGGTCGACGACGACCTTCACGTCGTCGGGTCGCTTGTCGAGGGCGTCCGGCCAGGCGTCCATCGGCACCCGTCGGGTGATCAGCCGGGCGAGCCAGTCGTTGTCGGCTGCGCTGAGGTAGCCGGCGGCCAGCTCGTAGTGCCGCCGGTTGGCGTTGACCGAGCCGAAGACCACGTCGTTGCCGAGCACGAGCTCCTTGTTGAGCGCGTCGGCCTCGGTGCTGATCGCCCTGGTGCCGGAGGAGATCCCGGTCAGGCAGGTGATCGCGTTGTGCGCCGTGCGCTGCAGCAGGTCGAAGACCAGCTGGCCGACGCCGGTGCACTCGATGACGACGTCGGGCTCGCCGGCATCGGCCGCGTCGCTGTGGTAGGTCGCGCCGAGGTCGCGGACGAGCTGCGGCTTGGGGCCGTCGGTGACCCGGTCGAGCACGTGCACCTCGTAGCCCTTCTGAACCCCGATCATCGCGGCCAGCAGGCCGATCGGCCCGGCGCCGGTGACGAGGACGCGGTGCGCGTCCAACGTCGCCCGTGCGCTGATCTTCTCGACCTGGTCCCAGGCCTTGGCGACCACGGAGGTCGGCTCGGTCAGCACCGCGAGGTCGCCGAGGTCCGCGTCGAGGCGGACGGCGAACTTGGCCGGCACCCGCCACTGCTGCGAGCCGTAGCCGTCCATCTCCTTGATGCCGCGCTCGGTGTACTTGCCGTTGCGGCAGAAGTCCCACTCGTCCTTCGAGCAGGGCATGCAGGGCACCGGGTCGGGTCGGCGGACGATGCCGACGACCAGGTCGCCCGTGGCGAACCCGCTGCCCTTCGGGGCATCGATGACGCGGCCGAGCGACTCGTGGAAGAGCGTCATCCGGTCGCTTCCCGGCGGCGGCCAGCCGTAGCCGTACTGCGTGATCTCGACGTCGGTGCCGCAGACGCCCACGAGCTGGCCCTCGACGTGGATCTCGCCGAGGTCGGGCGGCGGCTCGGGGACCTCCTCGACCTTCGCCGACTCAGGTTTACCCGGCGTAACGGTGCATGCCTTCACGTCCGCTCCCTCCCCGCTCCCCACCGCTCCGAACATCGTCGTCACGCACTAGCGTGCTCGCACGCCCACGCAGGACGGTCCCGAGGAGGCATCATGCCGCGTCTGTCGATCGGCGACCCCGCCCCGGAGTTCTCACTGCCCGACGCCGACGGCAACCTCGTCCGGCTCTCGGAGCTCCGCGCCGGCCACCCGGGGCGCGTCGTCGTCTACTTCTACCCGGCGGCGCTGACCCCCGGCTGTACGACGCAGGCCTGCGACTTCCGCGACGATCTGGGCGACTTCGAGGCCGCCGGCCTGTCGGTCGTCGGCATCTCGCCGGACCCGCCGTCGAAGCTGGTGAAGTTCCGCGAGGCGCACGCGCTGACGTTCCCGTTGCTGTCCGACCCCGACCACAAGGTGCTCGAGGCCTACGGCGCCTGGGGCGAGAAGACCATGTACGGCAAGAAGGTCGTCGGCGTCATCCGCTCGACCGTCGTGGTCGGTGACGACGGCCGCGTCGAGCAGGCGCTCTACAACGTGCGGGCCAAGGGCCACGTCGCCAAGCTGCGCCGCGACCTCGGTCTCGCGAGCTAGGGACTAACCTGCGGCGTACGTCAGGTTGGTCGGAAAGGAGCCGTCACCGTGCGCGTCGTCGTCGACTACGACCGCTGTGAGAGCAACGCGGTCTGCATGAGCCAAGCCCCCGAGGTGTTCGAAGTCCGGGACGACGATCTCATGTACGTCCTTCAGGAGGAGCCCGACGAGAGCCTGCGGCCCAAGGTCGAGGCGGCCGTGCGGGGCTGCCCCAAGCAGGCCATCAGCATCCAGGGCTGACTTCCGTACCGACCCTCGCAACCGACAGGACTGGTCATGACCTCCACCGCGCCCGAGTCCTCCCGCGTCGACTTCTCGGACCTCGAGTTCTGGGGCCGGCCCATCGAGGAGCGGGAGACCGCGTTCGCGCACTTCCGCGCCGACGAACCGGTACCGTTCTTCGAGGAGCCGGAGCCCGACGTCGACTTCATCCAGAAGGGCCCCGGCTACTACGTGCTGACCAAGCACAAGCACGTCCTCGAGGCGAGCCGGCAGCCGGAGATCTTCATCTCGGGGCGCAGCGCGACCGGCATCTTCGACATGCCGCCGGAGTTCGCGGAGTTCTTCGGCTCCATGATCAACATGGACGACCCGAAGCACGCGCGGCTGCGCCGCATCGTCTCCCGGGGCTTCACCCCGCGGATGCTGGCGAAGGTCGAGGACCAGGTGCAGCAGGCGGCCGAGCGCATCGTCGACGACGTCCTCGCGGCGGGCTCGTGCGACTTCGTGCCCGAGATCGCGGCCAAGCTGCCGCTCAAGATCATCTGCGACATGATGGGCATCCCGGAGAAGGACTACCAGTTCATCTTCGAGCGCTCCAACGTCATCCTCGGCGCGAGCGACCCGGAGTTCGTCCCCGACGGCGGTGACATCGCCGGCGCACTGCTGACCGCCGGGTCCGAGCTGTCGACGATGGTGCAGGAGCTCGGCCGCTACCGCCGCGACAACCCGGTCGACGACGTCACCAGCAAGCTCGTCACCGCCAGCGTCGACGGCGAGACGCTGACCGACCAGGAGCTCGGGTCGTTCTTCATCCTGCTGGTGGTCGCGGGCAACGAGACGACCCGCAACGCGATCGCGCACGGGCTGCACTTCCTGACCCAGAACCCCGACCAGAAGCAGCTGTGGCTGTCCGACTTCGAGCGCTACGCG
>DASSKL010000071.1 GCA_035690485.1 Mycobacteriales bacterium
CTCCCGCTGCGCCGGAGTGCCACTGCGCACTCCGGCGCAGCGGCGCCTCCACGTTGAACCAATGGCCGGCAGCGCACGTGCACAGCCCTGAAGAAGGGAGCGCACCATGCGCATGCGCCTGCTGGCGTCCGGCCTGACGGCACTGCTCGCGATGACGCTCGCCGCCTGCGGGGCCTCCTCGGCGGCGGCACCGACGTCTCCCGCGACGACCAACCAGAGCGTGCCGTCGACCTCGTCGTCGACCGGCGCGCAACCCACACCCTCCTGCACGAAACCGCAGAACAACGGTGGTGACCATGACGCGGACAACAACGGCGGCCCCGACGACGGCGACGGCTGCGGCACCTGAGCCGGCCTGGCTGGCCTGGCTCTTCCGGCCGGTGCCGCGAGCAGCTGCTCCGGCGGCGCGCGTCGCAGTCCTGGCGGGGATCGTCTTCGGCGCGGCCATGGTCGCGACGTCGGCGGTGATCCACCTGCACCTCTGGATGATCGGGTACAAGCACGTCCACCTGATCGGGCCCGCCTTCATGTTCCAGGCCATCTCGGGGTTCGTCCTGGCGCTGGTCATGCTGGGCTACCGGAGGCTGATCACGGTGCTCGCCGGCCTCGCATTCTGCGCGGGCAGCGTGGTCGCGCTGCTCCTGTCGGCGACGGTCGGCTTCCTCGGGCTGCACGACGGCCTCAGCGTGCCCTGGGCCGGCTGGTCGTTGACGTGCGAGCTTGCCGGGGCGGTGATCCTGTTCGGCTGTGCCGGCGTGATGCTGAAGCGCCGTTGAGGCCCGGGCGCCGTAGCAGCTGTCAGGCGGGCGACGTCGTGGAGGCCGTGGGCTGCGGCGTGACCGGGCGGCCGGGTCGAATCGCGGACCAGCCGCGCCGGCGCTGGAACGGCAACTCGAACACCTCGGCGAAGAGGCGGGCGAACGCGACGGTCAGCGGCACGATGACGGCGCACAGTACCAGGAACGTCGACCCACCGGTGCCGACGTGACCCTGCATCATCCCGAAGTAGGCGGCGATGACGATCGGCATGTGGGTCAGGTAGAGGCTGTAGGAGAAGCCGCCCAGGCTGCGCAGGGGGCGCAGGTCGAGGAGGCGCACGAACCACGCCGCCGGGATGCTGGCCACCGCCACGAGGAAGCAGCCGATCGCCGGCCCCAGAGCCAGATCCACCCAGAACAGATGCGTGTTCGTCCAGACCGCGCCCCTGACCGCGATCAGGACGAGCACCGGCGCGACCAGGGCGACTGAGCTCACGCCCCACACCCCTCGCCCCCGACCCTTTGCAGTGCCGACGAGGCTCGCGGCGACGACACCGACGGCGAACAGCACCGCCAGGTCGGGGGTGTACTGGTCCACCAGCCCTTGCGCGGCTCCCACGTGCGCGGCTGCGCAGCCACCCAGCGCGAACACCGGCACTCCGACGATCGCCAGCGGCGCCGCGCGGTTGACGCGGCGCACCGCCAGGACGAGGAGGGGGAGTACGACGTACAGCTGGGCCTCGATCGCGATGGACCAGAACGCCCGGTTGGGACTCGGCGCCGGGACCGCGTCCTGCACCAGGAGCGCGTTGGCGATCACCGACTTTCCGGTCGGGCGCGGCCAGCCCGGCTGGGCGACCACCATCCAGGTCATCAGCAGGCTGAAGGCGAGGGCCGCCCAGTAGGGCGGGAGGATCCGCCACGCCCGGCGCCGCGCGAAGGCCGCGACCCCGCCCAGGCGCCACCCGTGCCGCGCCGGTGACAGCGACAGCGAGAAGCCCGACAGCACGATGAAGACCACGACAGCGAAACGACCGTAGATGAAGCCGGCAGCCCACGGTGGGGCACGGTCGGCGGGATAGCCGGGGAACGCGCGCAGGAAGATGTGGTTCACCACGACGAACAGCGCGGCCAGCCCTCGGATGCCGTCGAGCCCCGCGAGCCGCCGCTCGCCCGCGGCGACCGCGGCGGTCACGACGAAGCCTGCGAGGGGCAGGCAACGTCTGCATCGGTGCAGTGCGAGAGCCCACGCAGGGTGTGTGCACCGCGGCGCGCCTTCGTCAGCAGGTAGGCCGCGTTGACGGCCGACAGGTGCACGGCTGTCGACACCAGTTCGGTCACGACGACGCCGTGCGCAGTGAGCTGTGAGGCCTTGTCGGGGTTGTTGCTCAGCAGCGCGATGCGCTGCACGTCGAGCGCCTGCAGCATCTGCGCGGCGACCGTGTAGTCGCGCTCGTCGGCGTGGCGGCCCAGCGCGAGGTTGGCCTGGTAGGTGTCGAGGCCGCAGTCCTGCAGCGCGTAGGCGTCCAGCTTGTCGTAGAGGCCGATGCCGCGACCTTCCTGTCGCAGGTAGAGCAGGTAGCCGCCGTGCCCGGAGATGCGTTCGACCGCTTCGCGAAGCTGCGCCCCGCAGTCGCACCGCTGGCTGCCGAACACGTCGCCGGTGACGCACTCGCTATGAGGTCGGACCAGGGGCGGGGTGCTGCCGTCCGGGTCGAATGCGCCCAGCGCGAGAGCGAAGTGCGGCTGCTGATCGGCCAGGCCGTTGAACGTCACCATGTCTGCGGTCGTGGTGTAGCCGTCGGCGAAGCGCAGCGGCACCGAGATCCGCCGGCGCACCGAGGCGCGGGACCGCGCGGCCGGCTTCACCGGCCCGCCCGTTCCGCCTCGAAGCGTGACGACAGCGCGTAGCGGGTGAGCACGACGTCGCCCACCTGGCGGACCTCGGCTAGCTCGGCCCGGCGGTCGACCGTCCACGGGAAGCAGCCGTCGAGCACGAACCGGCGCGCCCGCGAGTCGCCGACGAAGAACGGCGCGATCACGAGCTGCAGCTCGTCGGCCAGCCCGGTGGTGAGGAACTGCGTGTGCAAGGTGGCACCGCCCTCGACCATCAACCGATTGACCCCGCGTGCGCTGAGGTCCTCGCTGATCAGCCGCATGTCGAGCGACTCGCCGAGGTCGATCACGGTGGCTACCGCACCCAGCCGTGCGGCGATCCGGGCCGCTGCCGCGTTGCTGCAGTAGACGTACTTGTCGGCGTCGTCCGTGGCGAAGAAGTGGGCGCAGGGGTCGAGGTGCCCGGAGGAGGTGACCGTCACCTTGACGGGGGTCGGCGGGTCGCCGCGCTCGATCCGGTCCCGCCGACGTGCGGGGGAGCGCACGAGCAGCCGCGGGTTGTCGTTGCGCAGGGTCGTCGCGCCGACCATGATCGCGTCGCAACCGGCCCGGACGCCGTCGACGCGATCGAGGTCGGCGTCGTTGGACAGCACCAGCCGCCGGACGTCCGGGCTGTCCAGGTAACCGTCGAGCGACATGCTGGCGCTGAGCAGTGTGTACGGACGGTCAGCCACCGTTGCCTCCTTCCAGCGAGCGGGCGATTGCGAGCTGCGGCGGCGTGCCGGCGGGATGGGGCGGCACCCGCCGGCGGGCCGCCGTCCGCGACATCTCCGCGACCAGCACGGCGGCTCCGGGCGACACCGAAGCGAGCGCCAGCACGCCGTACAGCGTCGTGATTGCGACCCCGGTCGCGGCACCGAGACCGGCAGCGGCGAACGCCCAGGCCGCGGCCCCTTCGCGTGGTCCCCAGCCCGCGATGCCGAGCGGCGCCGATGTCGCCAGCTGCACCAGGATCGCCAGCGGCAGCAGTGTGCTGACGGAAGCAGACGCCCCGGCCGCGTGCGCGGCGATGAGGAAGACCGTGGTGTGCCCGGCCACCACGACGAGCGAGGCCAGTGCGACCTCGAGCCGGATGCCGCGGGCGAGCGGACCCGCGCGCAGGTCTGCGGTCA
Organism: Mycobacteriales bacterium; assembly: GCA_035690485.1. Taxonomy (NCBI): domain Bacteria; kingdom Bacillati; phylum Actinomycetota; class Actinomycetes; order Mycobacteriales; species Mycobacteriales bacterium. Next base: position 3,767 of record DASSKL010000071.1, read on the forward strand.
CGGCACGGACTGCACGTGCGACGCGGCCGGCGGGCATCCGCGCGGCCAGCACCGCCACGGCAGCGGCGACTGCTGCGGCGGCACCGAGGACGAGGAGGGCGGCCGGGACGGCGGCGCGCACGGGCGAGGGCAGCGCGGCCAGCACGACGATCGCGACGGCCGCCTGCACCAGCTGTCCGGCGGTGCGTTCCCAGGCGACCGCCCGCAGGCCGCCGCCGACACTGCCCACGTCGCGCCCGTGCACCACACCGCGGTGCACGTCACCGACGATGCCTCCCGGCAGCACCAGGTTGAGCAGCTGCGAGCGGTAGTAGGCCGCGACGGCGACCGGCAGGGGGAGCCGCACCCCGAGGCCGTGCGCCACCAGCGTCCAGCGCCAGGCGGCACAGGTCGTCGTCAGCGCGGTGATGACGACGGATGCAGCGAGGGTCGTCGGCGTCATCGCGCGCAGACCGTGCGCGAACGGCGACGGCCCGATCCGCGCGACGACCGCGACGAGCACGGCCATCCCGATCACGAGCCGCAGCGCGCGCCCCCGGCTCATGCGTGCGCCACCTTCTCGGCCACCAGCGCGAACTTGCGGACGCGCCCGTCGCGCAACCAGTCACGCCACAGCCGGTGCGACGTGAGCAGGTCGTGGAGGCAGTCACGACCGAGCTGGGCGGCGATTGCGTGGGCATCCGCGCGGAACGCGTCGTGGAGAGCCGCAGCGGTGGACCGATGGGCCTGCGTGCACTCGGTCTGCCAGGTCACCCGCAACCCGGCCCGATCGAGGGACGACAGGAGATCCGGCAGCGCGACCGGCCACACGGTGCCGGACGCGGGCATGCGCGATCGCTCCGCTGCGGTCAGCGGGGGTCCTTCCTCCGCGGTGACGGCGAGACGCCCGCCCACGTCGAGGACGGCGGCGACCTGCTGCAGCAGCGACTCCTTGTCGGCGAAGGCGAGCAGCGTCTCCAGCATGAGGACGACGTCGTAGGGGCCACGGGGGATGGGCGGCACCCGGGCGACCTCGAAGCGGCAGTCCAGATCCAGGGCCCGTTGGCGCGCGACGCCGATCGCTTCGGCGTCCTCGTCGATCCCCACGTAGCTGCAGCCCAGCTCTCGGCTGATCAGCAGCCCGGGGCCACCGACACCGCAGCAGAGGTCCAGGACGGCCACTCCTGGTGCAACCCCAGCCCGGGCGGCCAGCTGCAGGATCTCGGTCGCCCCCATGAAGCTCTCCTGGCCGACGAACTCACCCGGCGCGAAGGCCGACAGGCGCGCCTGCAGCAGTGCGCGGTCGTAGTGCGCCCGCCCGTTGACCCGTCGCGGCTGCCGGACCACGTTCACGGCTGGGCCACGATCGGTGCTGTTGGTGCCGCACTGAACGCGCGCAGGAAACGGTTGCGGAAGGCATCCATCCGCCAGACCGGTGCATGCGCGTTCGGCAGCAGTCCGGGCTGCCACCGCCAAGCTGCGATGCGCGCGAGCACCTGGGGATCGCGGGCGATGATCGAGACCGGGACGTCGTGTCCGGCCCTCGCGCCGCTGACGACGGTGGCCGGCTGATGGTCGCCCAGCACGATGAGCACGAGGTTGTCGTCGTGGACGTTCTGCAGGAACGAATCCAGGGCGTGCAGTGAGTACTGCACGGACTCGCCGTACGCCGCCTGCACCTGCGCCCCGTCGCGCCAGACGGCCGACGGCTGTTCGCCCTGCGCCGGCATCGGGTCGTAGACGCTGCCGTCGCCGAGGCGCTGCCACGGGACGATGCGCGGCAGCGGTGCCCACGGCGTGTGGCTGGACACCAGGTCGATCTCCGCCATCACGGGTCGGCGGTGCGCCGGAGCGAGCTCCCGCCGGGCGAACGCCGCCAGGGTGTACTGGTCGGGGATCTTCGCGTAGCTGAAGCTCGGGCCCCGGTAGCCGACGTCGTTGCTGCCGTACAACGCGTCGAAGTCGTACAGGTGCTGACCCTCTGGCCACGGCGGGCGGCTCGACGGGATGTCCACGACTGTGCGCCAGCCGCCTCGTTTGAACAGCTTGCTGAGCGTCTCCCGGTTGCTCGCTGCCAGCTGGTCGTAGCGCTGCTGGCTGTCGATCCACAGTCCGGACTGCAGGGTGGAGTGCGCCAGCCAGCTGATGCCGCCGAACGTCGGTGAGGTGAGGAACGCGCTGCGGGCGCCGTAGCCCACGGCCTGCAGCTCCCGGGTGCTCGACCGCAGCACCGCATCGACTGGTGCGGAGAACGACGAGCCCTCGACCGCGACCCGGCCGTAGCTCTCGACGAACACCAGGAGCACGTCCTTGCCCCGCAGGCCGGTGAGCAGTGCGCTACCTGCTGTGCCGGCGTACGGGTCGGTGGCCGCGATCTGTTCGGTGAAGGCGTGCTGGTCCTCGACGGCCGTCCGCGCCCGATCGACCTCGCTGGTCAACGTTCCCGCCGCCGAGGTCGAGGCGAGCGGCGCACCGCCTCCGGCCGTGACCCCGAGTGCGATGCACAGCGTCCAGACGACGGCCAGCGTCGTGACCGTCGGAATCGCGGTGGGCCGGTGCCGGGCCGCGAGCGCCGCAACCCGCAGGGTCGCCAGCGTGATGACGGCGGCGAGCGCGACCATGGCGCATCCCGCTGCCACGAGGTAGAGGACCGCTCGGACCCGGCCGACCGAGTCGCTCAGCACCCCGATCGCGGGCCCGAAGCTGCTCCAGTCGGTGACCGGGTTGAACGGCCGGTCGAGGACGGTGAAGAACCCGAGGTCCAGGATCCGGATCAGGGTCAGCCCGCTGAGTGCCACGCCGGCGACCCCGGCGATGAGCCGTCGGGGTCGAGGCGGTACGGCGACTGCGACGGCGACGAGCAGCAGCCCCTCGACGGGCACCCGCAGGAACGCCCCGGGGGTCAGCTCGGTCAGGTGATCGGGCACTACGAGCGCGGCCCAGACCACGAGCACGGCGACGACGGCGACCACCCTGCGGATGGCCGGGCGCAGCCCCGACGGCGCCGGCGGTGCCGGCCGGTGCCGGTGCAGCCACCAGACGTCGCGGCCGAACGACTCGAGCAGCAACGCGAGCGCGACGGCCACGGCGACCCGGCCCCACACGGCGGGCAGCAGCGTCGCCGCGGCAACGGTGAGGACGATTCCCTGGATCGCGGCGACCGACTTCCGCCACTGCCGCGGCGGCAGCGCGGCGCGCAGCCAGGGCGCCGGCCGGCCCGCGACGAGGAAGGCGTAGCGCATCAGCCCGATGGCGAGCACCCACGGAGCCAGCGACTGCGCGACCTCGACGCTGAGGGCCAGGATCAGGAAGGCGTCGACCTCCCCGTCGAACCGTGCGCCGACCGCCGACGCCGTCGCGGTGCGACGAGCGATCCATCCGTCCACCGCGTCCAGGGCGATGACGAGCGAGGCCAGCGTGACGATCGCCGCGGTCGGCGCCGGCCGGCTGAGGCCCGTCGTGACCAGCGCGGCCACGGCGCCGGCCAGGATCGAGCGCCCCAGAGTCACCAGGTTCGCCGGGCCCAGCCGATCGGCGCCGGCTCGGAGCAGGCCGCGGTGCAGCAGCCCCGCGGTGACCGCTGCGCCGGCAACGCCGACGCCCCAGCCAGCGGCCGTCAACCCGACCACGCCGTCGAGCAGCCCGAGCAGCGCGAGCGCCGCGGCGAGACCGGTGAGCAGGGCTGATTGAACCGCGCGCACTCCCGCCTCCGTGTCTAGGCCGCAACGCTGTGCACGCGAGCGTCGGCGAGACGGTTCAACGCCCCGCAGAAACGAGGTCGAGGTGGATGAGGCCCGGGCGTTCTGGGTGCGCGAGCCCGGTACCGGTGAGATCCGCGCGGCGCGACTGCCTGCGCTCGGGCAGGGTGACGTCCGCGTGCGCACGCTCTGGTCCGCAGTCAGCCGCGGGACGGAGGCGCTGGTCTTCCGCGGCGGCGTGCCGGCGAGCCAGTACGCCGCGATGCGCGCGCCGTTCCAGGACGGCGAGCTGCCCGGCCCCGTGAAGTACGGCTATCTCAACGTCGGCGTCGTCGAGGAGGGGTCGACGGCGCTGCGGGGACGCCGCGTCTTCTGCCTCTACCCGCATCAGACGTCGTACGTCGTCCCGGCCGGATCCGTGATCGTCGTGCCCGACGACGTCCCGTCGCGTCGTGCGGTGCTTGCCGGAACGGTCGAGACGGCGGTCAACGCGCTGTGGGACGCCGCGCCGCTGCTGGGTGACCGGATCGCCGTGGTCGGCGCCGGGATGGTCGGCTGCTGCGTGGCGCGGCTGCTCGCGCAGTTTCCGGGCATCGACGTCACCCTCGTCGACGTCGACCCGCAACGCGCGCAGGTCGCCGAGGCGCTCGGGGTTGCGTTCGCCGTGCCGTCAGCGGCGCCGCGGGGGCGCGACCTGGTCGTGCACGCCAGCGCGACGTCCGCCGGTCTGCAGCTGTCGCTGGACCTGCTCGCATTCGAGGGCACGGTCGTCGACCTCAGCTGGTACGGCGACACCGAGGTCACCCTGTCGCTCGGCGGTGCCTTCCACTCGGGCCGGCTCGCCATCAGGGCCAGCCAGGTCGGTCGCGTGGCGCCGGGCCGCCGGGCCAGCCGGACCGGTGCGGATCGGCTCGCGCTCGCCCTCGACCTGCTGCGCGACGGCGCGTTCGATGCCCTGCTGACCGGCTCGTCGAAGTTCGAGGAGCTGCCCGACGTGATGGTCGGGCTGGCCACCGGTGCGCTGCCGGCGCTGTGTCACACGATCAGCTACGACGAGGGGTGAGGCGTGTTCAGCGTGACGGTCCGCGACCACATGATGGTCGCTCACAGCCTGCGCGGAGAGGTCTTCGGCCCGGCGCAGCGGTTGCACGGCGCGACGTACGTCGTCGACGTCACCTTCCGCCGGCAGGCGCTCGATGCCGACGGCGTGGTCGTCGACATCGCCGCTGCGGCCGCGCAGGTCGGAGAGGTCATCGCGGAGCTCACCTATCGCAACCTCGACGGCGAGCCGACGCTGGCCGGTGTCAACACGACGACCGAGGTGTTGGCGCAGGTGGTCGCCGACCGGCTCGCGCAGCGGATCCATGACGGGCGGCTCGGTGCGACCGCGCTGGGGCTCGGGGAGATCCACGTCACGCTGCACGAGTCGCACATCGCCTGGGCCAGCTACGAGCGGTCGCTGTGACGTCCCTGCACGTCGTCGTCCCGGACGGTGTCGACGACCCGACGCGGCCCAGCGGTGGCAACGTCTACGACCGTGAGATCTGCGACGGGTTGGCGGCGGCCGGGTGGTCGGTCCACGAGCACCCGGTGCCCGGGGCGTGGCCGTGCCCGGACGGTGCTGCCACGGCGGCTTTGGCCGACGTCGTCGGCGCGATCCCGGACGGCGCCACGGTGCTCGTCGACGGCCTGATCGGCTCGACCGTGCCGGGCGTCCTTGCGGCTGCCGCCACCCGGTTGCGTCTCGTCGTGCTCGTCCACATGCCGTTGGGGGACGGGCCGCCGGGCCACCGGGTCCGCGACGCCCGCGACCGCGAGCGAGACGTGCTGCGCGCTGCGGCAGCCGTCATCACGACCAGCGCCTGGACACGCGAGAAGTTGCTCTCCGACTACGCGCTGGCGGTCGATCGCGTGCACGTCGCCGAACCCGGAACGCGACCTGCCGCGCCGGCCCCGGGCACCGCCGCCGGCGGGCGGCTGCTCTGCGTCGCCGCGGTCACCCGGCAGAAGGGCCACGACCTGCTGCTCGCGGCACTGGCCGGGATCCGCGACCTTTCCTGGCACTGCGACGTCGTCGGCAGCCTGGAGCGGGAGCCCGGCTTCGTGGCGGCGCTGCGCCGGCAGGCCGAGGCGCTGCACGTCGGCGACCGCGTCGCCTTCCGGGGGACCCAGGTTCGCGACCGCCTCGACAGCGCCTACGCCGCCGCCGACGTGCTGGTCCTGCCGTCGCGTGCGGAGACGTTCGGCATGGTCGTCAGCGAGGCGCTCGCGCGTGGGCTGCCGGTGATCGCGACCGGTGTCGGAGGAGTGCCCGGTGCGCTGGGCCGCGCCCCGGACGGCCGGCCACCGGGGCTCCTCGTCCGCCCGGCCGACCAGCAGGCTCTGGCCGCTGCCTTGCGCGGCTGGCTCTCGGACGCCGAGCTGCGCGCGCGGCTGCGACGAGCCGCCGCACAGCGCCGCCCGATGTTGCCGCGGTGGTCGGCGACGGTCGACTGTGTCGTCCGGGTCCTGGCGGCGGTGGCGGCGTGAGCGACGCAGTGGGGGTGGTGAGCCCGGCGTGGCTGGACCTCCGGGAGCGGGCCGACGCCTCCGCCCGCGATCCGGCTCTGGTCGACGCGCTCCGCCACCAGCTGCCTGGCGGTGCCCCGCTGGTGGCCCATGACCTGGGGTGCGGGAGTGGCGCCATGACGCGCTGGCTCGCGCCGCAGCTCGCCGGCCCCCAGCACTGGGTGCTCCACGACCGCGATGCCACGCTGCTTCGGCTCGCCGCAGCTGTGGCCGTGCGGTCAGCGGATGGCGCCGCCGTCACCGTCGAGACCCGGCTCGAAGACCTCACCGACTTCGATGCCCACGACCTGGCCGGTGCCTCGCTCGTCACTGCCTCGGCGCTGCTGGACGTGCTCACCGTCGAGCAGGTGCGGCGCGTCGTGTCCGTGAGCACGGCGGCCGGCTGCCCAGCCCTGATCACGCTCACGGTGGTCGGACGCGTCGAATTCACTCCGGCCGACCCGTCCGACGCGGCGCTCACGTGCGCGTTCAACGCCCACCAACGACGAACGGTCGACGGGCACCGGCTGCTCGGCCCGGACGCGATCGCGTTCACGACCGCGGCATTCACCCACGCTGGAGCCGCGGTGCTGGTCCGGCCGAGCTGCTGGCGTCTCGACGCGTCACACCAGGACCTGCTGGGTGAGTGGCTCGCCGGCTGGATCGACGCGGCGTGCGAGCAGGAGCCCGGACTCGCGCCGGTCGCTCGCGCCTACGCCCGGCGTCGCGCCGCCGAGTTGGCCCGCGGCGACCTGCGAGTCGTGGTGCACCACCGGGACCTGCTCGCACTTCCGCCCTAGACGAGCCCCGGTGGCGCCGCGTCCAGGAGGGCGAGGATGCCCAGTGCGAGCCGCCGCGCGTCGTGCGGGTCGAGCTCGACGGCGACCCGCGCAGAGGGCCCCCGGTCGGGATTGCGGAAGTCGATGTTGAGCGTGTGCGTCGCCGGAGCGGACACGGGGTGGTCCAGGTAGAGCATGGCGTCGGACAGCGGGAACCAGCCCGTCGCTCCCTTGCCGGCGCCGCTGATCGCTACGTGCGTCGTCTCGTAGGTGCACATGAGAGCTCTCACGCAGCCAGGTGTCGGCCGAAGAACTGCCAGATCTTCTGCCATCCGTCGGCGGCCGCCTCCGGTCGGTAGCTCGGCCGGTCGGTGGAGAAGAACGCGTGACCCGCGTCGTCGTAGGTGTGGAACTCGAACTCCTTGCCCGCGGCCGCGAGCGCTTGCCGCAGGACCTCGGTCTCCTCCGGAGTCGGGTAGCTGTCGTCGGCCCCGAAGAGTCCGAGCAGCGGGCAGCGCAGCTCGGGCGCCAGGTCGACGATCGGCTCCGCGCGCAGCGGCATGCCCTCCGGTGGCCGGGCGACGAGGAACGCGCCGTAGCAGTCGACGGCCGCGTCGAGCGGCAGGCTGCAGGCGGCGAGAAACGACTGGCGACCGCCGGAGCAGTAGCCGATCGTCGCGACCTTGCCGTTCGACGCCGGCAGCGATCGAAGGTAGTCGACGGCGGCACCGACGTCTCCGATCAACCGATCGTCCGGCACCCCGCCCACGGCGCGCGCTGCCGCCGCCGCGTCGTCCGGGTCTGCACCGGGCGCCTCTCGGCTGTAGAGGTTCGGGCACAGCGCGAGGTAGCCGTGTGCGGCGAACTTGCGGGTGATCTCCTTCGTCCCCTCGTCATATCCGGGCATGTGATGAATGACGACCACGGCGCCGTAGCGGCCCTCGGCCAGCGGTTCCGCGAGATAGGCCTCCACGGGATCGCCGCCGTGGCCGGTCAGCGTGATGGTGTGGGCCCGTAGATCAGCACTCATCCGGACTCCTCGGCGTCGGGTGCGGCCAGACCTGCCGGCCGGCCGCACCCGACCCTATGGCCGGCGGAGTGCGTGACTCAGACGTGCTGCTGCGCCGCCGCGAACAGCTCGAGCTCGATGCCGTCGGGGTCGCGGACGACGAACCCGGAGCCGTACGGCGCGTCCGTGATCGTCCCCGGCGCGACGCCCCTGTCGGTGAGTGTGCCGCGCCACCGGACGAGCTTCTCACGATCCGCGCAGCTCACGGCGACGTGCTGGACCTCCGCGGCGGGAGCGCCGGCCAGCGCGAGGATCCATCCGCCCGTCGGGCTCAGCAACGTGACGTGTCCGGTGCCGTCGTCGGCGATCTCGCCGTCGATGCGTACGAGGTCGAACGCCTCGCGGTACCAGCGCTCACTCCTCGCCAGGTCGGTGACGCAGAGTGCGATGTGGTTGATCGAGCCGAGCGTGGGCGCGTCGCTGCCGGGTGGCAGGTGGCGGCGTGCCTCGTCCTCCTCCAGCGACGGACCGATCATCGGCGCGCCGTGCTCGGCGCTGGCGCGCGAGAGCGTCTCGAAATCGAGGTCGAACTCGTCGTGGGGCGGCAGCCGGCGGTCGTCGGTCGGCGTACCGACGGCCTGGACGAAGCGCAGGAAGCTGTCGTCCGCATGCACGAGGAGCAGGCGCGCCGGGACGCGGCTGGTGACGCGGAACGTGTGGCCGATCCCGTGGGGCAGCACGACGTAGCTGCCAGGCCGCGCGACGATCGTCCGGTCGCCGCAGCGGATCACCAGCTCGCCGTCGAGCAGGTAGAACGAGTCGTCCAGCGACTCGTGCACGTGCTCCGGCGGCGACCCGCCGGGCGGGATCGTCAGCTCCATGACGGCCGGGCACACCGGTGCGCCCTCGGGGTTGCGCAGCACCAGGAGCGTGCCGAGGAACCACCAGGCGCGGCTGGTGGCGGGCTCGCTGGCGATCTCCCGGTCGCCGATCTGCGTCGGTGCGGATGTGACGGTCATCGAGATTCCCCCTTCGTGGACCTGGATGGAGACGTCGTACGGCTTCTGGCCTTTCGGCGGTCGTGGCTCTCGTCGCGCAATGCGGCCACCAGCGTGTCGATCGCCCACGCCACGGCCTGCTGTGCGTCGGTGTCGTCGAGCCCGCTGTCGTCGCTGATGCTCACCCACGACACGGCACTGCAGAGATGCGCGATCACCGCGGTGGCGCGGCGCGCGGTGTCCGCGTCGAGGCCGTCGGTCAACGGCTTCAGGGCGGTGCGGATCGCCGCGACGCGGTGCGGGCGGCCCGAGGATCGCGCGGCACGCCCGGCCGTGGTCTGCACCAGTGCGCGGGTGAGCGTCGGCCGGGAGGAGAGGCGGCGTGCTGCGTCGAGGAAGCTGGCGGAGATGTCGTCCGGGTCGCCGATGTCGAACGGAACTCCGAGTGATCCGTAGAGGTGTTCGCCGGCTGCGGCCAGCAAGGACGCCCGGTCGGGGAAGTAGCGGTAGAGCGTGCGCAGCGAGATCCCGGCCGCGGCCGAAACGTCCGACATCGACACGTCGTCGACGGTCTTCTCCTCGAGCAGGCCGACCGCCGCCTCGAGCACCGCCAGCCGGACGTGGTCGGCTTGGCGCTCGCGGAGTGACCGCTCCGGAAAGGTCATGACACGACTATGACATCGAGACATAGTCATGTCAACGCAAGTCGCGTCGCGAGTTTCCGACCGAGCAGGCCGATGACGGCGCGGCCTCAGGTGCTGCCGACGTAGGTCGCCAGGTGCGCGCCGGTGAGGGTCGCCCGGCCGGCGACGAGATCGGCCGGGATGCCCTCGAAGACGACGCGGCCGCCGTCGTGACCCGCCCCGGGGCCGAGGTCGATGATCCAGTCGGCGTGGGCCACGACGGCTTGATGATGCTCGATGACGATGACCGACTTCCCGGAGTCGACGAGCCGGTCGAGCAGGCCGAGCAGCTGGTCGACGTCGGCGAGGTGCAGCCCGGTGGTCGGTTCGTCGAGGACGTAGACGTCACCCTTGTCCGACATCTGGGTCGCCAGCTTCAGCCGTTGCAGCTCGCCGCCGGACAGCGTGGTCAGGGGTTGTCCGAGAGTCAGGTAGCCGAGCCCGACGTCCGTCAGCCGGTCGAGGATCGCCCGAGCGGCCGGAACGTTCGCGGCGTCGTCGCCGAAGAAGTCCCGCGCCTCGGTCACGGGCATCGCGAGCACCTCGCTGATGTCGCGTCCGGCGAGGCGGTAGTCGAGCACCGACGCCTGGAAACGTTTGCCGTCGCACTCCTCGCAGGTGGTGGAGACGCCGGCCATCATCGCCAGATCCATGTAGACGACGCCGGCGCCGTGGCAGGCCGCGCAGGCGCCGTCGGAGTTGGCGCTGAACAGCGCCGGCTTCACGCCGTTGGCCTTGGCGAAGGCCTTGCGGATCGGGTCGAGCAGCCCGCTGTAGGTCGCCGGGTTGCTGCGTCGGGATCCGCGGATCGCGGCCTGGTCGACGGTCACCACACCGTCGCGCCCGGACAATGATCCGTGGACCAGTGAGCTCTTGCCGGAGCCGGCCACACCGGTGATGGCGACGAGGATGCCGAGTGGCACGTCGACGTCGACGTCCTTCAGGTTGTGGGTGTTCGCGCCGCGAACCTCCAAAACGCCCGACGGCGCGCGCACGGACCCCTTCAGCGAGGCGCGATCGTCCAGGTGCTGCCCGGTGAGCGTCCCGCTCGCGCGCAGTCCGCCGACCGTTCCCTCGAACACGACCTCGCCCCCGGCCGTGCCGGCCCCCGGCCCGAGGTCGACGACGTGGTCGGCGATGGTGACGACCTCCGGCTTGTGCTCGACGACGAGGACCGTGTTGCCCTTGTCGCGCAGCTGGAGCAGCAGGCCGTTCATGCGCTGGATGTCGTGCGGGTGCATCCCGATCGTCGGCTCGTCGAAGACGTAGGTGACGTCGGTGAGCGACGACCCGAGATGGCGGATCATCTTCGTGCGCTGGGACTCACCGCCTGACAGGGTGCCCGACGGCCGGTCCAGGCTCAGGTAGCCCAGCCCGATCTCCACGAACGACTCGAGGGTGTGCAGCAGGGCGGCCAGCAGCGGTGCGACCGACGGCTCGTCGAGGCCGCGCACCCATGCGGCGAGATCGCTGATCTGCATCGCGCCCGCGTCGGCGATGTTGATGCCGCTGATCTTCGACGACCGGGCCGCCTCGTTGAGCCGGGTGCCGTCGCAGTCGGGGCAGGTCGCGAAGGTGACCGCCCGCTCCACGAACGCACGGATGTGCGGCTGCATCGCGTCCGGGTCCTTGGACAGCATTGACTTCCGGATCCTCGGGATCAGCCCTTCGTAGGTCAGGTTGATGCCGTCGACCTTGATCTTCGTCGGCTCGCGGTAGAGGAGGTCGTGCAGCTCCTTCTTGGTGTACCTGCCGATCGGCTTGTCGAAGTTGAAGAACCCGGAGCCGCGGAAGATGCGGCCGTACCAACCCTCCATGCTGAATCCCGGCACGGTGAGCGCACCGTCGGCGAGCGACTTGCTGTCGTCGTACAACGCCGCCAGGTCGAAGTCGGTGACCGCACCGCGACCTTCACACCGCGGGCACATGCCGCCCTGGTAGACGACCTCGCGTACGACGACCCGCTCGCCCTTCCCGCGGTCGACGTCCATCGACCCACGCGCCGTCCTCGTGGGCACGTTGAACGAGAACGCCGTGGGCGGGCCGACGTGTGGCCGGCCGATGCGGCTGAACAGGATGCGCAGCATCGCGTTGGCGTCCGTGGCGGTGCCGACGGTGGAGCGGGCGTCGGCACCCATCCGCTGCTGGTCGACGAGGATCGCCGGCGTCAGCCCGTCGAGGACGTCGACCTCCGGGCGGGCCAGGGTGGGCATGAACCCCTGCACGAACGCGCTGTAGGTCTCGTTGATCAGGCGCTGCGACTCGGCGGCGATCGTGTCGAACACCAGCGAGCTCTTGCCCGACCCCGAGACGCCGGTGAACACGGTGAGCCGCCGCTTGGGGATCTCGACGCTGACGTCCTTGAGGTTGTTGACGCGCGCACCGTGCACGCGGATGAGGTCGTGGCTGTCCGCGACGTGCTGCTCCATGCCGTTCAGGCTAGGGGCGACCGGAAGGTCGGCAGGTCTCGCGCCAGACCGCTGCCGGCAGCCTCAGGCAGCGGCGTCCAGTGCCCCCGGGAACAGCAGCGCCAGCTCGCGTGGGTAGCGGGCGATGAGGCCGAGCTCGTCGTCGGTGAGCGGCCGGCCGGACATCGCGTTGCACAGCTGGACGACCTGGAACGCCAGCTCCTCGTCGGGACTGTCCAGCCCGAGCCCGTCCATCACGTGCCGGAACCCCGCCTTCCCGCCGTACTCGCCGGTGAGGACGACGCGTCCCTCCCGGCCGTGCCAGTCGTGGGGGAACGGACCGAGGGTCTGCTCGTCGTAGAGCTCGTAGTTGCCGTGGTCCTTGAGCGCGCCGTCGGCGTGGATCCCCGACTCGTGCGCGAACGCGTTGCGCCCCACGCCGACCTGGTTGAGGGGGAGCGGCTGGCCGAGCGCGTACGACGCCCACAGGGCGAACCGCCGTGCCCACGACAGGTCGATGGGGTCGCCGATCTCCGCCGGGGACAACCCGAACCCGTGGCGGAATGCGAGGATCGTGGACAGCAGGTCGGCGTTGCCGGCCCGCTCCCCGATGCCGTTGATGCAGGTGTTGATCCAAGCATCCTGGCCCGCGTCGAGATCGCCGAGCGCACCGGACACGGAGTTGGCGACGGCGAGGCCGAGGTCGTTGTGGCAGTGCGTCTCGATCGGCAGCCCGGTGTCGGTCGCCAGCTTGGCGAACCGTTCGCGGATGCGGTCGGGAGTGTCACCGCCGATCGTGTCGCAGTAGCGCGCGCGGTCGGCGCCGGCCTCCTTCGCCGCGAGGGCGAATTCACGCAGGAACGCGTCGTCGGTGCGCGACCCGTCCTCGGCGTTGACGCCGACCGTGGTAGCGCCGGCCTGCTTGGCCAGCCGCACCGCCGCCGTCATCTCCCGGACGATGGCATCGCGATCGAGCCGCCCGCGGAACTTGTTGGCGATCATGTAGTCGGAGGTCGAGATCGAGAGGTTGTAGTGCCGCAGACCCAGCGGCGCGGCCTTCTCGACGTCGGCGGGCACGGCGCGGCACCAGCCGGAGAGGCGCAGATCTCCGAACGCGCCCGCCTCGGCCAGCGCGATCTGCGCGCGGACGTAGGGGACCTCGTGGAAGAGGAACGGGAAGCCGATCTCCGACTGCGCCACGCCGAGGCGCCCCAGGTAGACGTTGACCATCGTCTTGCCGAACTTCGACAACCCGGTCCGGGCCGTCTGGACGCCGTCGCGGTTGGTCACGTCGAGGAAGTGGATCTGGGGCATGCGTCCTCCTGTCGGGCTCGTTCTTCGCCTCTCACATTGACAGTTGGAGCGACATCGATCAACATTGATTCCACAATCAATGTCAGAGGGTGGCGGATGGCGGCTCGCGACTGGGTCGATGCCGCCGAGGCGGCCCGGCGCCTCGGGGTGAAGCCGGCGACGCTCTACTCCTACGTGAGCCGGGGCCTGCTGCGCTCCCGTCGCGATGCCGACGGGCGGCGCAGCCTCTTCGACGCGGCCGAGGTGGCGGCGCTGCGCCGGCGGGCGCACCCGCCCAGCCAGGACCAGCAGCTGACGATCGAGTCCGCGATCACCACGCTCGGCGACGACCGCCCCTACTACCGGGGGCGTGACGCGCTGGCCCTGGCGCGGACCGCGACCTTCGAGCAGGTGGCGGAGTGGCTCTGGAGCGGCCCGGAGGCGCCTACCGCTACGCCGTGGCAGGCGGACCCGGCGGCGGCGGCAACGGCCGCGGCCGCGCAGACGCTGCTGCCGGAGACGGCCCTCCCGCTGGATCGGCTGCACGTCGTCGTCACCACGCTCGCGATGAGCGACCCGCTCCGGTTCGCACTGGAACCCGAATCGGTGGCCGCGGTCGGCAGGTCGATGATCGCGGGCATGGTCGAGGCGTTGCCGGCGCAGAGGCGCCGCCGCCCGGGCCCGGCGATCGCCGAGCGGTTGTGGTCCAGGCTGGCCCGGACCCCGCCGGCATCAGGCCTGCTGCGCGCGCTCGACGCCGCGTTGATCCTGCTGGCCGATCACGAGCTCGCCGCCTCGACCGTCGCCGCGCGCGTCGCTGCCTCGGTGCAGGCCGATCCCTATGCCGTGGTGAGCGCCGGCCTCGGCGTCGTCGGTGGCCCCATGCACGGCGGGGCGACGTTGGGTGCCGAGCGAATGCTCGCCGAGGTCCGCGAGCCGGAGAGTGCAGCGGCGGTGATCGGCGAGCGCCTGCGCCGCGGCGAGCGCATCCCCGGCATCGGGCACATGGTCTACCGGGAGGCGGACGGCCGCGCGCGGGTGCTGCTCGACCTCGTGCGCGCGGCGGCACCGGGTCACCCGAGGCTGCAGGCGGCGGAGGCGCTGCTCGCAGAGTTCGCCGCGCGGGGCCTGCCGATGATGAACATCGACTTCTCGCTGGCCGCGCTGACCGCGGTGGCCGGCATGGTGACCGGCGCGGGGGAGGCGGTCTTCGCGGTGGCCCGCACGGCGGGCTGGCTCGCGCACGCGCTGGAGGAGTACGCGCACCCCTCGCCGCTACGCCCGCGCGCGGTCTACGTCGGCCCTGCTCCGCTGGACGCGCCGCTCGAGCCGGTCTAGCCGCGGACGATCAGCGTGCCCTTCATGTAGGGGTGGATCGTGCAGATGTAGTCGTAGGTGCCGGGTTTGGTGGGTGCGGTGAACGTCGCCGTCTTGCCCGGGTCGATGGTGCCCGTGTCGAACGACTTGTCCTTGGCGGTCACCGTGTGCGGGGCCGTGTCGTTGTTGCGCACCGTGATCCGGGCTCCCGGCGCGACGGTCAGCGTGGCCGGTGAGTAAGCGAAGTTCTTGATGCTGATCGTCGACCCCGACACCGGCGTCGACGAACCGCCGCTCGACGACGCCGACGACATCGGCATGTTCGACATCGACGCGGTGCCCGACGCGCCGGAACCGCCCGACGAGCCGCCGCAACCGGCGGCAACCACGGCCAGCGTCAGGATGGCGAGCGCGGTGGCGGGAAGGCCGGACGCGCGGGAGCGGTGGTGGGAGGTCATGGCCCAGATCCTGACATGCGTGCCTAGAGCGTCTTCACCGCTTGCGCCAACTCTCGCCAGCCGTCGCGCGGGGGTGCCGCGAGGTCTTCGCCGAGCACTTGGACGCAGACGTGGTCGGCCCCGAAGTCGAGGTGCTGCTGCACCCGGTCGACCGCCTTCTCGACCGGCCCGACCGCGACGATCGCGTCGACGAGCCGCTCGCTACCGCCGTCGGCCACGTCGTCGTCGTTGAACCCGAGCCGCTTGAGGTTGTTGACGTAGTTGGGCGCCCGCAGGTAGACGGCCATGCCCTTGCGGGCCGTCTCGAGGCCCCGCTCACGGTTGCTGTCGATGACGACCATCTGCTCCGGCGCGAGGATCGGGCCGGGCCCGAGGATCTCCCGTGCCGTCTTCGTGTGCTCGACCGGCACGAAGTAGGGGTGCGCGCCGTCGGCCTTGGTGGCGGCCAGCTGCAGCATCTTGGGCCCGAGCGCCGCCAGCACGGTCGCGGAGCGCTCCTTCGGCCCGACCCCGCGGAAGATCGCCTGATCCATCTCCTCGAGGTAGCCGACCATCTTCGAGTAGGGCTTCGAGTAGTCGTGGTGCCGCACCCGGTCCACCAGGTGGTGATGGCTGACGCCGAGCCCGAGGAGGAAGCGGCCGGGGAACGCTTCCTCGAGGCTGCGCTGGGTGTTGGCCATCGTGACCGCGTCGCGCGCCCAGATGTTCGCGATACCGGTGGCGATGTGGAGGCGCTCGGTGGAGTCGAGCAGCAGCGTCGCGGTGACGAACGGATCGCGCCCGACCGTCTCCGGGATCCACAACGTCGGGAAACCGAGCTCCTCGAGCTCACCGGCGACCCGCCGAGCCTCTGCGGAGGGCAGGGCGTCGAGAACTCCGGTCCAGATACCGACCCGACCCAGGTCGAAGCGCTTCGTCGTCACGATGCCGACCATACGTGAGGCGCTGCCCGCGCCTACCGGCGTACCGGCTGCTTCTCGCGCTCCGACGACGGGTACGGCGCCGCGCCGGGAGTTCCCTCGCGCTTCGCGCGCTGGGTGCGAATCACCTCGGCCGCGACGCGCACGAGCAGAGCCGCGACGTAGACGACGGCGTAGAGGAGTGCGAAGACGATGAGCGCCACGGCGAGCCACGACAACCAGACCACGTCGGGTGGTGTACCCGAATCCGGGCCGTTACTCCTGGGTGTCGGCTCGCCGGGTTGGCGGGTAGGGAGCACGAATGCCCCGCGTTCCCTGGCCTTCGCCCCTGCTCGTGCTCAAGATCGCCGGCGGCATCTTCGGAGCGTTCGCCCTGATCTCCGGGGCGGTGTTCGCGGTCGTCTACCTCACCACGCCCACGCCCGAGCCCAAGGCGTCGGCCACGGCGCAGGCGACCACGTTCTCCTTCGCCGACGGCAGCTCGCTGGCGACGGTGGGGCAGGTGATGCGCAAGAACGTGCCGCTGCAACACGTGCCACTCGACCTGCGGCACGCCGTGCTGGCCGCGGAGGACGACAGCTTCTACTCGGCGCCGGCGATCGATCCCTGGCGCACGCTCGAGGCCGGCTTCCGTGACCTCGCCGGCGGCAGCATCCAGGGCGCCTCGACGCTGACGCAGCAGTACGTGAAGATCGCCTACCTCAACGACGAGCGCAGCATCGGACGCAAGCTGCAGCAGGCGGTCCTCGCGGTGAAGCTGGCGCAGGCCCAGCCGGCCGACCAGATCTTCCAGGACTACCTCAACGCCGTCTACTTCGGCCGGCACGCCTACGGCGTCGACACTGCGGCCGAGGCCTACTTCGGTCAGCCGCTGTGGAAGCTCGACACCGCGCAGTCGGCGCTGCTCGCCGGGGTCATCAACGCCCCGAGCTCGCTCGACCCGGCGCTGAACCCGCAGGCGGCGAAGACGCGATGGCACTACGTCGTCAACCGCCTCGTCGCCGACGGCTACCTGGCGCAGGCCGAGGCCGACCGGCTGCAGTTCCCGAAGACGGTCCCGCCGCACGCCTCCGCCGCGCAGGCATACAACGGCTCGCGCGGCTACCTCGTGCAGGCGGTCAAGCAGGAGCTGCGGCGACACGGATTCAGCGACCGGGAGATCGAGACCGGCGGGTTGAAGGTGACGACCACCATCGACCCCAGGATGCAGCGGGCCGCGGTGGCCGCCGAGGAGCAGGTGCTGCGCGCCGGTCCGCCGACCGACCCCCTGTCCGGGCTCGTCGCGGAGGTGCCCGGCGACGGCGCGATCCGTGCGCTCTACGGCGGCCGCGACTACGGCGGCAAGTACCCCGCGTCGCAGGTCAACACGGCGCTGGACGCACGCCGTCAGGCCGGGTCGTCCTTCAAGCCCTACGTCCTCGCGACCGCGCTCGAGCACGGCATCCCGCTCAGCCAGCCCTTCGACGGGTCAAGCCCGAAGACGGTGCCCGGCTACCCGCACCCGGTCCTCAACTTCAACAACGAGCAGTGCACGCCCTGCACGCTGCTCGACGCGACCGCTCAGTCGGTCAACACCGTCTACGTGCCGCTCGCCGCGCAGGTCGGTCCCAACCAGGTGGCCGCCCTCGCGCACGGCGCGGGCATCCCGGCGTCGGTGCCGTTGCACGGTACGCACGGCTATGCCGATGCGGGTATCGCGCTCGGCATCTACGGCGTACACGTTGTCGACCAGGCGACGGCCTACGGCACGTTCGCCGACGGCGGCGTCGCGGTCGAGCCCTACCTCGTGTCGAAGGTCGTGCGGCCGGGGCACGGCGTCGTCTACCAGCACAAGGCGGTGCGGCACCGGGCGATGCCGCCGAGCATCGCCGCGGGCGTGACCTACGCGCTGCAGGACGTCATCGCCAACGGCACCGGCAAGGGCGCGACCCTGCCGGGCCGACCGGCGGCCGGCAAGACCGGCACGGCCGAGAACGCCGCCGACGCCTGGTTCGTCGGCTACACCCCGCAGCTCGTCACTGCGGTCTGGATGGGCTACCCGAGCCCGTCACACACCCTGCACGACGTCGAAGGAGTCGCGACGGTGACCGGCGGCACCCTCCCCGCCACGCTGTGGCAGCATTTCATGACCGCGGCACTGGCCGGGGTCCCGGCGGCGCCCTTCCCCGCCTACAGCGTCGCGCCCGCGCCCGCCCCGGCGGCGCCGGCCGCCCAGCCGCCGCCTCAGCCGCAGCCGGCCGTCCCGCCGCAGAACCTGCCGTTCGGGCACGGCGGCAAGCATCATCGCCACGGCTAACCGGCCGGCCGCCGGCTCGCCGGGCGGCGCGGTGCCGAGGACAGTGAGGGCATGAGCGGACCCGTCAGCACCGTCGACGCAGCAGCCGTCCCCGAGCACGGGGAGCCGACCGCGCCCGAGGTCGAGATCAGCGAGAGCCACTTGGCGACCGTCGGCCGCTTCCGGGTGCGACGCGCGCTGCCGCGTCGCACCCGCCGCACGGTGGGAGCGTGGTGCTTCGCCGACCACATGGGCCCCGCGAGCGTGACGGAGAACGCGAGCCTCGACGTCGGCCCGCACCCGCACATCGGGCTGCAGACCGTCACCTGGCTGCTCGACGGCCAGGTGCTGCATCGCGACAGCCTGGGCAGCGAGCAGATCATCAGCCCCGGGCAGCTGAACCTCATGACCGCCGGGGGCGGGGTGAGCCACAGCGAGGAGGCGACCGGGCACTACCGCGGCGAGCTCGAGGGCATCCAGCTCTGGATCGCGCAGCCCGACGCGACCCGCACGGCGGGCGCACGGTTCGAGCACCACACCGACCTGCCCGCTGTCGACCTGCACCGCGGCGCGGCCACCGTGCTGGTCGGCGAGCTGATGGGTGCCGGCAGCAGCGCGCGCCACGACTCGCCGCTCGTCGGCGCCGACCTGCACCTGGGCGGCGGGCGGGTCCTCGTCGAGCTGCGACCGCAGTGGGAGTACGCCGTCGTGGTGCTGCGCGGCCGGCTGGTCGTGGACGGCGCGCCGCTCGGGCCGGGCCATCTCGGCTACCTCGGCCGCGGCCGGGACGAGCTCGCCCTCGACGCCGACGTCGAGACCCGGGCGATGCTGCTCGGGGGTGAGCCCTTCGAGGAGCGGATCGTCATGTGGTGGAACTTCGTCGCCCGCAGCCGCGAGGAGCTGGCCGCCGCCTACGCCTCGTGGGACCTCGGTGACGACCGCTTCGGCACGATCGACTCGCCCCTGGCGCGCATCCCGGCCCCGACGCCCTACTGGCTGACGATGCGTGAGCCGTGAGCGCCGGTGGCAGGCTGAGGGCATGGCGCGACCCGAGCTTCTGAACGAGTCCGAGGTGCAGCGACGGCTCGCCGAGCTTCCCGGCTGGTCGGGGGACTCGCAGCGGATCAGACGCAGCGTGGCGCTGCCGGCCGAGCGGTTGAGTGCGCTGCTCGGGGAGGTCGACCGGGTGCAGGCAGAGCTCGACCATCACGCGCAGATCGAGCAGCAGGACGGCGGCGTGACGTTCGTGGTCTGGACCCATTCGGCCGGCGGCGTCACCGGCCTCGACTTCGAGCTGGCGCTGCGCATCAACGCCGTCATCGGCGGTTGAGCGGGCCGCCTGGGAGCTAGTGGACCTCGAGGCCGGCCTGGTCGGCCTCGACCCAGAAGCCGACCTCGTCGAGGTGGCGGAGCAGCCGTTCCCTGCCGGCCATGATGTGGGCCGCGGTCGCGTCTCGCGCGCCGTCGGCGTCCCCCGCGCGAAGCGCCGACAGGATCGCCTTGTGGTCGCGCGTGACCGCGCGCCGCCACTGCGGGTCGGCGCTGTAGAAGTTCTGCGGCAGGTACTGCGAGGCGCTGCGCAGCAGGTAGGCGAGCTTGCGCGACCCGGCTGCGGTGTTGAGCGTGCGATGGAAGAGGTACTCCAGCGTCTGGATCTGCCGCGGCGTGCCCTCGGCGACGGCCACGGTGAGCCGCCCGTTGATGTCGTCGAGCTTGGCGATGCGCTCGTCGTCGACGCCCGCGGTGGCTCGCGCGGCGAGCTCGCCGGCGAGGCGAGCCTGGACCTCGAAGAGGTCCTCGACGTCGAGACGGCTCAGCGGCGAGACGACGAAGCCGCGCCGCGGCAGCAGCCGCACGATGTCCTCGCCGCGGAGCAGGAGCAGTGCCTCGCGCACGGGGGTGACGCTCGTGCCCAGCCGTTGCGCGACCGCTTCGAGCCGGATGAACTCACCGGGGCGAAGCTTGCCGGACATCACCTCGTCGCGCAGCTGCGCCGCGATCTCTGCCGAGAGCTGTCGCCGGTTGCCGACCTCTGCCGCGCTGCCCTCCCATGCGGAAGTCACCACGACAGGCCTCACTTCCGACGCGACGAGCCAGGACCTCGCGGAACGCCTAACGGTACCGCGGGCGAATCGTCGCGATCCGGCGACGGAGCGCCCCGCAGATGGACGTGGCAGCGGCAGATTCGTGGCCGAGCGGGGCGGGAATCTCGACGGCACGTCGTACAGACAGGAGATCCCCATGGCAGCCACAGACGCCATCACCTTGCTCACGAAGGACCACCGGGAGGCGGAGACGCTGTTCGGCAAGATCGAGGCCTGCACCGGCAACGACGACAAGACGCTGTCCCGCAAGCGGGACCTCGCCGAAGAGGTCGTCACCGAGCTGATCCGCCACTCGATCGCCGAGGAGGAGTACCTCTACCCGGCGGTCCGTGACGCGTTGCCCGACGGCGACCAGATCGCCGACCGCGAGATCTCGGAGCACTCCGAGGCCGAGAAGACGATGAAGAAGCTCGAGGGGCTCAGCCCCGACAACATCGAGTTCGACGCGGCGTTCCGCACGCTCGTGACGCAGATCAAGGCGCACGTCTCCGAGGAGGAGGGCGAGCTCTTCCCGCGGCTGCAGCAGGCGTGCACCCCCGAGCAGCTGCGCGAGCTCGGTGGCAAGCTGGAGACCGCGAAGAAGATCGCTCCGACCCGGCCGCACCCGTCGTCGCCGAAGACGCCGCCTGGGAACAAGATGGTCGGCCCGCTGGTGGGTCTCGTCGACCGGCTGCGCGACGCTCTGACCGGGCGCGGCGCCAAGCGGTGAGCCGGACCGCGCCGACTTGCTCTACTCGCGGGTAACCGATGGCATCGGTGTGTGACGGAACAGAAGCCTGATGACGCCCGCGGCATCCAGTTCCCGCAGGTAGGCGGGCGGCGCAGCACCACGCAGACGGCGCGGCAGGTGTTCGCCGCCGCCGTGCGCGACGTGGACGCGCGCACGGCGGCGGCGATCGAAGGCGAGACCGCCTGGCGCAAGCGCTACCCGCGGCACCTGCGCGCCGTCCTCGAGGCGGAGGCGGGGACGACCGACGCAGCGGTGCGCATCGCCCGCACCGGGCTCGACCGGCTGCGCGCAGAGCTGGTGTTCGCCGATGCGCAGGAGGAGCGACCGCTCGCCGCCGGCCTGCCGTCCCGACGGGGCGCGGCTCTCGGCACGACCAGCGTCAAGGGCGAGGGCGTGCGCCAGCGGGAGCTCGTCGTCCCCTACCGCGGACGGCAGCTTCGCGGCGACGAGTTGCACCGGCAGCTGGACGACTGGGTGGGGCGCGACATCGCCGAGCCGTCGTTCGCCGAGGTGATCCGGCGGGTGATGGCCAACCCGGACTGGCTCGCCGTGCCCGACCGGCAGGTGGTCCTGCTCGGCGCCGGTGCGGAGATGGGGCCGTTGCAGCCGCTGACCGCGTGGGGCGCCAGTGTGCTCGCCGTCGACGTCGCCCGGCCGACGATCTGGAAGCGGATCGCCGCGACCGCCCGGGCCGGCAGCGGCGTGGTGCACGCCCCCGTCCACGACAACGCCGACCTCGAGCAGGCCGGCGCCGACCTGCTGACCGAGACCCCGGAGATCCTCGACTGGATCGGCGGCGTCGACGGGCCGATCGTCGTCGGCAACTATGCGTACGCCGACGGCTCGTCCTTCGTGCGGGTCGCGATGGCTGCCGACAGCATCACCGCCGAACTGCTCGCGCAGCGCGGCGACGTGGCCGTCGCCTACCTCGCGACGCCTACCGACGTCTTCGTCGTACCTCCCGAAGCCGCGGCTGCCGCGCAGGAGCGCTTCGCGCACCAGGGCTGGCGGGGCGGCGTCTACCGACCTCTGCGGCTGATGACCGGGGGCCGGCTGTTCGCTCCTCACTACGCCGGCACGGTGACCACGCAGGCCGGACCGGTTGGCATCGCCGATGCACTGGTCACGCAGCAGGGGCCGAACTATGCCCTGGCCAAGCGTCTGCAGCGTTGGCGGGCGGTCGTCGCCCGGCACGACGGCGTACTGACCTCTGCGCACGTCGCGCCGTCCACCCGCACGCGGTCGGTGATGAAGAACCGCATCCTCGCCGCCGCATACCGGGGCGCACCCCTGTTCGGCGTCGAGATCTTCGACCCCGCCACGTCGAACACGCTGATGGCCGCGGTCCTCGTGCACGACCTGCACGAGCCGTCCGCGGCGGCCAACCCGGCCACGCCGCTCGCGCACCCGCACCAGCTGTTCATGGAGGCCGCCAACCACGGCGGCCTGTGGCGGGAGCAGTTCCACCCGCGCACCGCGCTGCCGGTCGCTGCCGTGCTGGGGCTGGCGGGTCTCGGCCCGCGGTCGTGAGCCTCGGGTCGTTCGATCGCGCCGCCGGCTACTACGACGCCACCCGCGGCCTATCGCCCGACGTCCAACGTCAGGTCGCCGACGTCCTGACCGATGCACTGCGCGGTGCAGGCCCGTCCCTCGAGATCGGGGTCGGCACCGGGCGGATCGCGCTGCCGCTGCACGCGCGCGGGGTGCGGCTGGTCGGCACGGACGTCGCGGCCGCGATGGTGGCGCGACTCGTCGCCAACGCGGGTGGGCGCCAGCCCTTTCCCCTGGTGCTGTCCGACGCCGCGGCGCTGCCGTTCCGTGACGCGGCGTTCGACGGGGCGCTGGCCTGCCACGTGCTGCACCTCATCCCCGAGTGGACGACCGTGGTGGACGAGGTGTGGCGGGTCCTGCGGCCGGGTGCGCCGTTTCTCGTCGACTTCGGCGGCGGCACGCCCGCGCCGTGGAGCAAGGACATCGCGCGCATCTTCCGGGGCCACGGGATCGAGCACCGGCGGCCAGGAGTCTCGTCGGTCGATCCGGTGGCGGAGCGGCTCGGGGTCGCGCCGCTGCCGCTGCCAGAGATCCGCGTGCCCGTCGAGCGCACCCTGGGCGGGGACCTGGCCGACTGGGAGGCGCAGATCCACTCGTGGACCTGGCCCTACTCGGCGGCTCAGATCCGGGCCGCCTGCGACGACGTGCGGGAGTGGGCCCGCGACAGTGGCCGCGCGCTCGGCGAGCCCGCGTGCCTCGAGCAGGTCATCAGGTGGTGGTCCTTCATCCGGCCTGCTGCTTGATGGCGCGACGCGTCGCCTGACACGCTCGCCGCATGAGCGATCTCGATGTACGGCGTCTTTCCACGCTCGCGGCACAGCTGCGGGACGCCCATCACGCGGGCGGCCCGCTGGTGCTGCCCAACGCCTGGGACGCCGCGAGTGCCCGGTCGGTCGCGGCTGCGGGCTTTCCGGTGGCGACGACCAGCGGCGGGGTGGCGGCAGCCCTGGGTTATCCCGACGGCGAGCGCATCCCGGCCGACGAGATGTTCGCGGCAGCTGCCCGCATCGCCGCCGCCGTCGACGTCCCGGTCACTGCCGACATCGAGTCCGGCTACGGGTTGTCCCCCGACGAGCTGGTCACACGGCTGCTCGCCGCAGGCGTCGTGGGCTGCAACCTCGAGGACACCGACCACCGGGAGCGCGGCGCGTTGGTCCCGGTTGATGTGCAGGCGCAGCGCCTGGCCGACGTGAAGGAGGCTGCGCAGCAGCAGGGTGTCGACATCGTGGTCAACGCGCGGGTCGACGTGTTCGTGCAGCAGGTCGGCAGTGCCGGCGAACGCGTGGCGCTGTCGCTGCAGCGCGCAGCGGAGTACGTCGCGGCCGGCGCCGACTGCGTCTACCCGATCCTGGCCAATGCTGAGCAGCTCGCGGAATTCGCCGCGTCTCACCCGGGGCCGGTCAACGGCATGGTGCGGCCCACGGACCCGACGCTGGCGGAACTGCTACGCCTGGGCATCGCGCGCATCAGCTTCGGCTCCGGCCTGCACCGCAGCACCGATCAGGATCTGCAGCGGCGCCTGGCCGCCATCGCGCAGGGCAGCGACGACTGGTCCGCAGCCCCAGACCGGGCCTGATTCTCGGTAGCGTTGCGCGATGGACATCTCCTGTGCCTTCGCCACCTCGCTCGAGACGCCGCAGCACATCGCGCGCGCGGAGTCGCTCGGTTACAAGCGCGCCTGGTGCTACGACAGTCCGGGGCTCTACCCCGATGTCTGGATGATCCTGGCGAAGGCGGCCGAGATCACCGACCGGATCGCCCTCGGTCCCGGCGTACTCGTGCCGAGCAACCGGCACGTGATGACCAACGCCGCAGCCATCGCCACCCTGGAGGCGCTGGCGCCCGGGCGGGTCGTGGTCGCGGTCGGCTCCGGCTTCACCGGTCGGTTCGTGCTCGGCCAGAAGCCCGTGAAGTGGGCGGCGGTGCGGGCGTACGTCGAAGCGCTCCGGGCGCTCCTGCGCGGTGAGGACGTCGAGTGGGAGGGGGCCACGATCCGGATGATCCATCCGCAGGGCTTCGTCGCCGACCGGCCGGTCGACGTCCCGCTCATCATCGGCGCCGCCGGTCCGGTCGGTACCGAGGTCGCACGCGCCGTCGGTGACGGTGTCTTCGCCGCGGGGGCGACGGTGACCGGCTTCGACTGGGCCGCCGCGCTGACGTTCGGCACCGTGCTCGAGGACGGCGAGGACCCGGGCTCCGAGCGAGCCCTGCAAGCCGCCGGCCCGGCCGTCAGCGTGCTGTTCCACTTCCTCTACGAGCACAACCGGGATGCGCTGGCCGCGATCCCCGGCGGCGCCGAGTGGGCCGCGATGATCGAGACGCTCGACCCGCGCACGCGCCACCTCGCCGTGCACGAGGACCACCTGGTCGCGCTCACCGAACGCGATCGTCCCTACGTCAGCGGCGAGGCCCTTCTCGCGCTGACGACCAGCGGCACCAGAGAGCAGGTGGCCGACAAACTCCGCGCGATGGCCGACTCCGGAGTCACCGAGGTGGCCTACCAACCCGCGGGCGCCGACATCGACCGTGAGCTCACCGCGTTCATGGATGCCGCTTCGCTGGTCTCCTAGCGCGCCGGCTCGATAGGTCGTGACCCGTGAGTTCTCCTAGTGAAGGGCCACCCGCGGGTCTACTGTCGGCGCCGTGAGCGAAGCGCTTGACGCGACGGCGGAAGGACGACTGGCGGAAGCGGGTCGCCTGTTCACGTCGGACCTGTCCGTCCCCGAGTTCACCCTGCTCGAGCACACCGGCTTCGCGCCCGTCGAGTTCGTGATGGGGGTGTCCGTCTACCACGTCGGCTTCCAGCCGTCGCGCGGCATGGCCGCCGGTGAGTACCAGGTGCTCACGCAGGCGATGTACCAGGCGCGGATGAACGCCATCGCGCGTCTCGTCGCCGAGACCAAGAAGGTCAACGCGGACGGTGTCGTGGGCGTGCAGCTCGGCTACCGCGCGCACGGCCCGGAGTCGATCGAGTTCACCGCCATCGGTACGGCGGTGCGCCGCAGCGACGGCCAGGGATCGGGCTACCGGCGGCCGAACGGTGAGCCGTTCACCTCGCACCTCGGCGTCAAGGAGTTCTTCCAGCTGCTGAACGTCGGCTGGTGCCCGGTGTCGTTCGTGCTCGGGACCTGCGTCTACCACATCGCCGTGCAGGGTCTGCTGCAGACGATGAAGCAGGTCGGTCGCAACACTGAGATGCCGCAGTGGACACAGGGTTTCTACGACGCCCGTGAACTCGCGATGTCGAGGCTGCAGTCGGAGGCCGAGCGGGACGGGGCTGAGGGCGTCGTCGGCGTCAACACCGAGACCAAGGAATGGGTCTGGGGCGGCCACACCCTCGAGTTCTACGTCTCCGGCACCGGCATCAGGCGGATCAGCGACCAGCGCGGCGAGCTGCCCGCCTTGGTCGTGCCCACCGGATGAGCCGGGCGCAGCTGACCGCAGCCCTGCAGGCGGCCGCGCAGCACCCGGACGGTGGCGCCTGGGCGCTGCAGGCACTCGGCAACGTGCCGGGCTGCTCGTGGGCGCAGGCCGAGAAGTCCCTGTTCGGCCGCGAGAAGTCGCCGGCCGGTCTCACGGTCGGCGAGTGGAGGTTCGAGCCCACCGTCGTCTCCGGGCTGCCCGGTGTGCGGGTCGTCCATGCCGTCGGCGGGATCAGGCTTGCGGAGACGGAGGCAACGCTGGAGAGCTGCGCGCAGGAACTGGCGGGCGTCATCGCCGATCGGGTGCAGGCGCTGGGCACCGGCGCGCAGACCGAGCTCGCCGCGGTGACCGAGGGCCTCGCCCGCGCCGCCGAGGAAGTCGGCGGCTGACCGGTCGCAGCGTCCGATCAGACCGCAGATGGGCGGCAACGGAGCCGTCGGGGAGTCACGGGCCGGCGTAGACGTCGACCCAGACGTGCGTGCCGTCGGGCAGCAGGACCCCGCGGGTCTGCTGGTCGGGTGCCGCCTGCGGTCGGCCGTCCAGGTCCATCCACTGCACGCCGGCGCTGCCGGGCGTGTAGGTGGTTGCGGTTCTCGCGTCGTACGACGTGGCGCCCGCGGTCGCGACGGTGACGCCCACCGCACCCCCGCCCGGAGCCGCTGTGAAGCCGCTGGTCGCCGGGCCGCAGCCGAGGAGGCCGTCGCCGGTCGGGTCGCTGTGCAGGGAACCGCCGGCGTAGACGTAACGCCCGCTGCGCACCTGGTCGTGCGGCGACCGCGGCAGCAGCGCGGTGAGCGCGTCGTCGACGACGTCGCCCTCCTGCCCGCTCGACGCCTCCGCGTCGTCGACGTGGTGGCAGCCGAACCGGTCGACGTCGTTGCCGTTGGGGTTGGACGGCGTCGGTGTGCCGACCTCGTTGTCGGCCGGGAAGATGTAGCCCGACAGGTCCTCGCCCAGGCCTTGCACGAAGCGCCAGCGCCCGCCGAGCTGGGCGAGCACCCAGCCGTGCACCGGCCCCGCCGTCGGGGCCGCCTCGCCGGACGCGCCGTGGAAGTCGTGCGCGTAGGTGAAGGGGAACAGCTCACCCGGTGCGGTCACGAACGAGCCGTCGCCGATCCGGAAGTAGCCCACGTCGGTGGCGATCTGGTTGCCCGCACCGCAGGCCGGCGGGATTCCGGTGCCGGTAGGGATGCCGTCGGTGTAGAGGATGCGGTAGTCGAAGACGCAGGCCGGGCCGGCGGCCAGGAACAGCAGGTTGGTCACCGGCGCCTGGATCGTCTCGACGGCGTAGGAGATCTGGTCACTGCGCGACCAGGCCCCCTCGTCGAGCGCCCGCTCCGCCCAGCCGGCGACCCGCTCGCCGAGCGTCTTCGTGTAGGTGTCGTAGCCGCCCTCGTGCGGGACGGTCTCCGGCGGCCCCTGATAGATCGTGCGGCACCCGTCGAGCGAGGGGTCCTCGTGCTCGCCGACAGGGGTGCGGTCGAACGGGCCGCTGAGGATGCGTGGCATCTCGACGGAGCCGACCATGCCAGCCATCGACAGCACCGGCGAGTCGCCGTAGCGGGCCCGGATCGACGTGCGCAGGAAGTGCCACCAGTCGCCCGACACGTAGTGCTTGGTGCTGCTGGAGAACCCGAGGTCCTCGGCGTGGATGCCGTAGTTGACCAGCGTGGCGAACACGTTGTCGCCGTGGGCGGAGACCACCTGCATGGCACCGACGCTCTCGTCGGCGGTGAACGGATAGGACGACCAGCACGGCATCAGGTCGTCGGCGAGCACGCGGCCGTAGCGCACCCGGGCCGGTTGCACGTCTGCCGCGGCCTTCTCGATGGCAGACGAGATGCGACCGACGAGGAACTCCACGTAGAACGGGTCGACGCCGCTCGTCGTCTGGGTCGGTCCGGTGATGCCGATGGTGTCCGGTGCCGACTCGTCGTGGGTCGAGGACGGGAAGACGGCGTCGAGGCGCACGCCGTCGGCCGCCACCTTCGCCCGCACCTCGTCCCAGATCTCCTTGAAGACGCCCTCGTTGTCGGCGGTGACGATCGCGATTCGCTTGCTGCCGTTGGCGACGACGAGCGCGTCGGCCTCGAGCGGGTCGAGCGTCTTGCTGGCCAGGCGATCGCAGCAGTCGCCGCCGCCGAGGTAGATGCCGTCCCAGCGGCCGTCCGGCGGGCGCAGGCCACCCAGCGCGGTCGGCGTCGGGCAGTCGAGGAACGGCTCGCCGGCCACGCCGTTCGCCGGGTCGGGAGCGTCGTAGTGGCCGTTGCCGTTGAGGTCCTTGTAGGGCTCCTCCAGAGCGAACTGGCGTGGGCCGTCGTAGATCCCGGGAGTCCCGACCGGCCGGCAGTCGGCCGGGTCGGGCGCCGTACCCGCGGCGGGTGGCGTGATGTCGACGGATGCGGCGCCGGCGACCAGCCCGGCCTGCACCTGGCCGGCGTCTGCCGCGACGACGGTCAGGGGTGTCGCGGTCAGCACGAGCACCGCCGATGCGACGAGCACGCGTCGCACGTCAGGCCTCCCGGCGTCGGCGGTGGCGGCGCCGCAGCAGCGCTGCCGCGAGAGCGAGCAGCGCGACGTCGACGGGCGCGAGGAGGGCCGCCAGGTTGCGTTTCGCACCCGAGCCCGTGGTCGCGGCAGCGGCAACGGTCCCGGCCGGCAGCGGTGTGGCGCCGGCGCCGGACGCCGGCGGCGACGCGGCCCGCACGGCGAACTGCACGGGGACGCCGCTGTGCACGTCGATCGGGAACGACAGGTTGCCCGCGGCATCCCGCTCGCTCACGGTCACCGTGCTGCCGCCGTCGGCGAGAGTGCCGAGGTCGATGTCCTGCGCCGTGCCCGCCGCTGCCGGCTTGGTCGGCAGCACGTGCGGGGTGCCGTCGACGGTCACGACGTACGCCGTGCCGGCCTGGCCCGCGCAGTAGCCGTTGTCGCCGCTCGCCGTCAGGTGCAGGACGTCGCCGCTCAGCGACACGTGCCGCAGTGCGCCGGGAGGTGTCGCGTCGGTGTCGTAGTCGCCGCTGTTGCGCAGGTCGTGCTGGAACTTCGGCCACTCGAGGTCGCCGCAGACCGAGCCCGTGGTGTGCCAGACGAAGAGGTTGCCCTCCCGGGTCGGGATCGCGACCTCGAGCCCGCCGTCGCCGAGCAGGTCACCGACGGCCGGTGTCTGGGTGACCCAGCCGCCCGTGAACTTCGGCCAGCCGGTCGGTGACGTGCCGCCGAGCTGGTAGGCGCGCAGGTCGTAGACGGCCGATCCCTGCAGCACCGACGCCCGGCCGCTGCCATCGATGTCGGCGATCGCCGGGGTGTCGAAGAACATCAGGTCGTTCATGCGCGCCGGGAAGCCGGGCTCGAAGGTGCCGGTCGTGGCGTCCCAGGCGTCGAGGTGGTCCTCGGCGCCGAGCTGCTGGTCGGGCAGCACGATGTCGAGCAGCCGCTTGAGGCCGGTCGCACCCATCGCGAACGACATCGGCGAGCTGGGCCCGGCCAGCCGGCCGAGCACCCCGCCGCCGAGCGACGCGATCGAGGGCCCGTCGGTCGCCCCGCTCTTGAACTCCGCCTGCTCCTCGGCCATGGTCAGGTAGTGGCCCTGGGGGTCGGTGCCGTAGGCGCTGGTGCCGTCGGGGTTCAGCAGGTAGGGCGGGCTGGCGATGGACGCGGTCGCGATCTGAGGCGTCGTCGAGTTGGGTAGCACGTGACCGACGACCGGTGAGCCGTTGGAGCCCGAGCCGACGTCGGGCAGCACCTCGGTTTCGACCATGCCGATCTTCACCGGCCACCCGGGCAGGTAGGCGTTGTCGCCGAGGCCGGCGACCGTCGGCTTGCCCGGGTGCGCCGTGCCGTCGGCCCAGAGCGCGTAGGTGCGGGTGTTGCCCCCGGCGATCGCACCGCTCTGCCCGATGAGGTCCGCGAGCGGGGTGCGCATGCCGTAGTTCGGCGTCTCGGCGTACTCCTCGTCGACGTTGACGAGCACCTCGGGGCGGCCGTCGCCGTTGATGTCGGCGACCGTCGGCGTCGTGATGATCTGCCGGCCGTACTTCGGCGCCGCGTCGGGCTTGAAGTCGATCCGGTTGCTGACCGGGTCGACCGAGGCGACCTTGACCGGGTCGCGCAGCAGCACCGGCCAGCCGGCCACCGGGGTCCCGTCGTCGTGCCACGCGTAGACGTGCCCGTCCATCGCGCCGGCGACGATCTCCAGCCCCGGGTGGTGCGGGTCGAGGTCGCCGATCGAGGGCATCGACGCGAACGCCTTGTCGACCGTGTTGACGTGGTCGCGCGCGTGGTGCGCCACGTAGTGGTCGCAGATGGGGCCGATGCCGGTCTCGCAACCCGGATCGTGGGAGTACGCCGGATCTGTGTGCACCGGGAAGCCGGGCAGTTCGTGACCGGTGTGGTCGAAGACGTGGAGGGTGCCCTCGACGTCGGTGACCGCCACCTCCGGGTAGCCGTCGTCGTTCAGGTCGGTCACGACCGGGCTGCCGAGCAGCAGCGGAGCGTGGACGTCGGCCGACACCGCTCCGGACGTGAAGGCGTTGTGCCCCTTGGTCGGCAACCAGTCGAGCGGGTCGGTCTGCGCCGGCCAGCCGGTGGCCTCCGTGCCGTCGGCCTTCAGGGCGTGGATGTAGCCGTTGCCGTCGCCGAACACCATCTCGGCCTTGCCGTCGCCGTCGACGTCGGCGAAGGCGACCGCGGTCATGTCGGCGTCGAGGTAGCGCGGGAAGCCGGGCAGCAGGTCGGGGTCGGCGTGCGCGAAGTACTCGCGCTGCTCGATCGCGTCGAGCCCGGACGACGGGTGCACGACGACCCGCACCCGGAACGCATCCTTCTCGGGCAGGTCCGGCGACGTCGGGTCGTCGAGAGGCGTGTAGGCCGGCGGTGCCGCGTCGACGAGCGCGCGGACCTTGGCCAGGTCGAGGGTGGCCAGCGTGCCCGTCCTCGGCGAGGACCCGTGCCCGGCGGCGACCGTCGTCCACGTCTCGGACATCGGGAACGGCGGCGGCTGCACGCCCGGCGCGACCTGGACGCTGTAGTCGTAGGACGCCGCGCGCGGGGCGGCCACCGTGCCCACGACGTCGACGGTGCCGGTGGTGCCGAGGGGTGACCACCAGCGAGGCGACGTGATGTCGGCCTCCGCCGGCACCGTGCCCGCGGCGACGAGGTGCACGAGCTTGTCGGCGGAGATGCGGCCCCAGCCGGTCATCTGGTCCCAGCCCTTGGTCGTCACGTAGCGCACGGTGCCGGGCAGGGTCGTGGCGCGGTTGTCCGGCGGGCCGAACGGCGGCGCGGGGTCGGAGAAGTCGATGTCGTCGGCGGCCAGCCGGAACAGCTGCTTGGCCTCTTCGGCCGACAGTGGGCGACCGCTCGCGTCGGGCTTGATCAGCCCGTGCTGCACGGCGTTCTGCGCCGCGGAGTAGAGCAGCCCGGCCATGCCGGACGCCTGGCCGGTCGCATCGGAGGAGCACGAGTTGGACTCCACCGACACCCATGTGTAGCCGCCGTAGTTGGTGCAGCCGTTGAACGCCAGGTAGGACTTGGGCGACTCCAGCGCGACCCCGCTCTGGTCGGCGTAGTGGGTCACCGAGTTGACGACCATCGTGTGGTTCAGGGCGGCCGGATAGTTGTGGTGGCCGGCCTCCTCGTCGGCCTCGCTGGCCACGACGAGCACGCCGTGCCGGTAGGCGTAGTCGACCGCCGTCTGCCCGAACGCCGTGTGGTTGATCGTGCCCAGCGCCTCCTGCACCACGTCGGCCCCGTTGTCGGTTGCGTAGACGACTGCGGCGGCGAACTTGTTGATGTCGGCGATGAACGAGTCGCCCACCCGCAGCGGCAGCACGCGACAGCTCGGGCACTCGCTGATCGAGGTGGCCGTCGCGGCGGCGCTCGAGTCCTGCGCCTCGCCGGTGCCGTGCCCGTAGGTCACGTCGTCGGCCGGGTCGTTGTCGTGCTGGTAGAAGTCCCAGCCGGCGATGTCGTTCTTGTAGCCGTTGTGGTCGTGGTCCTTGCCGTCGGAGAACGTGCGGATCAGGTCCTCGGGCGTGAGGTAGCCGCGGGTCTTCGACTCGGGCACGGCAGCGGCGATCCGGGGGTCGCCGTCGTAGTCGCTGACGCTGAACACGTGGTCGCCGTTGGTGTCGTAGACGCCGTGGCGGGCGCCGTACGTGTTGTCGCACGCGGCCGGGTCGTTGCCCTTGCAGGGGGGTGGCAGCTCGCCCCGGTTGAGCTCGACCTTGTCGACCAGGTTCGGGGTGTCCCACTCGATGCCGGAGTCGAGCACCGCGATCACGGTGTCGGGCCGGCCGGTCGTCACCTGCCACGCGCGGTTGGTGCCGGCCCCCTTGACGCCGTAGAGCTCCTGCGGATTGTTCTCGACGAGCGGGTCGTAGTCGCTGTCGCCCGGCTGCGGCGCGTAGTCGGTGAGCTTCTGCGAGTCCTTGCACTTGAAGCCCGGCGGCAGGTCGCTGCCGGCCGGGTGCTGCGTCGCCGGGTCGAGCGTCCCGGCGCAGCTGCCGTCGCGGATGTGCAGGGTGCTGTAGTCGCTGCTCGCCAGCGCCGGGTAGGTCGTGGCCGGCCCGGCCTCGGCCGTGGCCGGCGAGGCGAGCACGACGAGGGCGACTGCGGTGACGGCGGGCAGGGCGCGACGGCCCGGCAGCATGCGCATGCGCGGCTCATTCGACGCCACCGGCGCGCGTCCCTGCCGGCTCACGGGGGCAGCAGGACGTACTGGTCCCGGGAGCTCGTGGCGCTGGTGCCGGCCGGCGTGCGCACGACGACGTCGACCTGCCCGGGCACGAGGCCGGCCGGCGGGGTCGCGACGAGGTAGTTGGCCGACAGCACCCGCACGCCGTGCGCGCGGTGCGCGGCATCGGTGCCACCGAGGAAGACCTGCGTTTCCGGGCCGAAGCCGGAGCCGCTGACCAGCACCGGTTGCGAGGAGGCGCCGGCCGCGTAGTCGGGCCCGCCCGGGCCGACGCCGGTGACCTCGGGCCGCTGGGAGGTGACGAGGTCGCGGTAGGCCGGCTCCAGCCCGGCGTTCTTCAGCAGGGACTCCGGCAGGTCGCTCGGTCCCGGGTGGTCGGGCAGCACGTGCGGGTCGACGATGCGGATGTCGACGGGCGGGGGCGGGCAGATGTACGCCGGTGCCGGCTGCGCCCAGTAGTTGTGCTGCATGAGGATGTGGCCGACCGTGTTGCAGCCGCCGTGGGCGAACGCGTGCGCCTGGTACTCCGCGTTGGTGTCGTAGGTGACGTAGTCGCTGCCCTCGTCGTTGTAGTAGGTGAACTCCGCCCAGGTGGCCAGCAGCGCCACGTTGCCCCGGATCATCAGGCCCCGGGCCATCTGGGCGTCGGAGGTGCTCGTGGTCAGGAACGGGTCCGTTGCCGGGCCGGCCGGGTCGACCGGCCCCTGCGTGCCGTTGGTGTAGATCGCGCCACCGTCGGGCGTGGTCGTGAGGTAGTCGTAGATGAGGTTGTCGGCGATGAGGTTGTGACCGACGATCGACGGGTTGTCGGGGTTGAGGGTGTCGGTGTGCCAGCCGCCCCAGCCGAAGCTGATCGCCGTGTAGGGCGTGCGGGCGATCTGGTTGTGCGCGATGACCGTGTCGCGCGTGTAGCCGACCCAGATGCCGATCGCGCCGTGGTACTCCTGCGCGACGTCGTGGATCCAGTTGTCCTCGATGACGTCGCGCTCGTTGATCTCGCGGGCGTCGGCGTGCACCCACGACGGCAGCGGGTCGTCGGTGCTGCCGAGCTGGATGCCCGACCCGGAGGTGTCCCAGATCTCGTTGCCGCGGATCACGTCGTCCTTCGCGCCGTACGAGAAGTCGACCGCCGCGGCACCGACGTGCGCGAAGCGGTTGCGCTCGAGCAGTACGCCGCGGGCAGCGGTGAACTCCACCGTCGCGGGCGGCTTGGTCCAGGCGGCGAAGGGGCAGGTCCCGCGCGGGGTCGTGTACTGGCAGGTGCCCTGCGGCGGCCGTCCCGACGACGGGTCCGAGCCGGACGCGTTGACGCCGGTGAGCGTCATGTTGGCCTGCATCTCGGCGAAGCCGTCGTCACCGCTCGGTTGCCGCCACGTCGTGTAACCGAACGTCAGGCCACGGATCGTCAGGTGCTCGATCGGCCGGTCGAGCGACCCGTGCGCGTCGATGAGGGTCTGCAGGACGGGCAGCTCGACGTCCTGGCGGTTGGGGTCGACGCCTGCGGGCGGGTGGTAGTAGAGCCGGCCCGCCGGCTGGTCGAGGTACCACTGGCCGGTGGTCAACGGCTGCCAGACGTTCTCGATCGCACTCGGCGGGTTGGCCGCCGACAGCCCCTCGAAGCCGCCCATCGCGTTGTCGTCGGGATCGGTGCCCGCGACGAGCGTGTCGGGGATGTGCAGGTTGGACCAGCACGGCTGGCGCACCCGGACGGCCGCCCCGCCCGGCACCGCCGCGACCGAGGCGACGTCGCAGCGTGGCTCGGTCCAGAAGCCGTTGCCCATGCTGAAGACCAGCTCGACGTCTGAGGGGTTGCGCCACGCGAGGACGCCGGTGTCGGCGGTCAGGTAGCCGTCGGAGGTCTGGACCCACGCGCTGGGACCAGAGGACGTCCTGGCCAGCCGTTGCCCGTCGGCGTACAGCTCGCGGCTGACGAGGTTCTTCGGCACCGGCGCCGACCAGGTGCCGGTGGACGCGTCGGGGACCCAGCCGGTGACCTGCCGGCCGCCGGACAGCAGGGGGGCGGCGCCAGGAGCGTTCTCGTAGACGACCTCGTGTCCGTCGCGTCCGCCGTCGCGGGCGTCCATGGCCAGCGGTGCGGTCAGCCGGTAGGTGCCGCCGGTCAGCTCCACGGTGACGTCGCGCGTGCCGTCGAGCGTGCGCGCGAGCCGCTGCGCCTGCAGCAGCGAGCAGGGAACCTGGGCGCTGCACGCAGCGCCGGCCCCGGTCGGCGCGACCGTCAGCACCGCGGGCACACCGCTGTCGGCCCAGCTCGCAGCGCCCGCCGTTCCGGTGACGGCCAGCGCGGCCCCGACCAGCCATACCCAACCGTGCCGACGCATGTCCGGAACCCCTAACCTGACGCGGGCTTCAGGTGAAGGTAGGGGAACCGTCACCATCGCGCCAGGGAGGTCATTTCGGCCGATGGCCGGCGACCGGCCCGCCGATCCGGCGTATGGTCCAATCAGTATCTGAGACCTACGTCACATACCTCGTGGAGGGCCGTGTGATCCCGCAGCAAAACGACAACCGGACGCCCGATTTCGACGCCGTGGTGGTGGGGGCAGGGTTCTCCGGGCTCTATCTCCTGCACCGGCTGCGCACGCTCGGCTTCTCGGTGCGGGTCTTCGACGGCGCGGGCGACGTGGGCGGCACGTGGTACTGGAACCGCTACCCCGGGGCTCGCTGCGACATCCCGACGACCGACTACACCTACAGCTTCGACCCGGAGCTCGAGGATGCCTGGCAGTGGTCGGAGAAGTACGCCACCCAGCCAGAGATCCTCCGCTACCTGGGCTTCGTCGCGGACCGCTACGACCTGCGCCGCGACATCCAGTTCAACACGCGCATCGAGTCGGCCACGTGGGACGACGCGGCATCGCTCTGGCGGCTCACGACCGACCAGGGCAAGCACGTCACCTGCCGCTTCTACGTCATGGCCACGGGCTGCCTGTCGCTGCCGAAGGAAGTCGACATCGAGGGTGCCCCGTCGTTCGCAGGCGAGGTCTACTACACCGGTCGATGGCCGCACGAGCCGGTCGACTTCACCGGCAAGCGGGTGGCCGTCATCGGCACCGGCTCCTCGGGCATCCAGTCGATCCCGCTCATCGCGCAGCAGGCCGCACAGCTGACGGTGTTCCAGCGCACCCCCAACTTCTCTGTCCCGGCGCACAACGGCCCACAGCCGGCCGACCGCGTCGCTCAGATCAAGGCCGACCGGGCCGCCTACCGCGACGCCGCGAAGTGGTCACGTGGAGGCATCCCGACCGAGATCAGCGAGGTCAGCGGCCTGACCGCGCCCGACGACGTGGCGCGGGCCCGTTTCGACGAGGCGATCGCGCGCGGGGAGCTGTTCGCGATCCTGGGCGTCTTCAACGACCAGGGCGTGCACCTGCAGTCCAACGAGCGGGTCGCCGAGATGATCCGCGAGCGCATCCGCTCGATCGTAAAGGACCCGGAGACGGCCGAGACGCTGTGTCCCAAGGACCACCCCTTCGGCACCAAGCGGCCGTGTCTCGACACCAACTACTTCGAGACCTACAACCTGCCGCACGTGCGGCTGGTCGATCTGCGCAAGCACCCGATCAGCAAGATCACCCCGACCGGCATCGACACCGTCGACGAGTCGTTGGAGTTCGACGCGATCGTCTACGCCACGGGCTTCGACGCGATGACCGGCCCGATCGTCGCGGTCGACATCACCGGGCGCGACGGCGTGACCCTCAAGGAGAAGTGGGCCGACGGCCCGTCGACCTACCTCGGCCTCACGACCGTCGGCTTCCCGAACTTCTTCGCCATCACGGGCCCCGGCAGCCCTTCGGTGCTGTCCAACATGGCGGTCTCGATCGAGCAGCACGTCGACTGGGTCTCCGACGCCATCGCCTACCTGCGCGACCACCAGTTCACGACGATCGAGCCGACGCCGGGTGCAGAGGCCGGGTGGAACCAGCACAACGCCGACTGCGCGGCGATCACGCTGCACCCGACCGCCAACTCCTGGTACATGGGCGCCAACGTCCCGGGCAAGCCGCGCGTCTTCTACCCCTACATCGGCGGGGTCGACGCCTACCGCGGGGCCTGCGACGAGGTCGCCGCCAAGGACTACCTCGGCTTCAAGCTCACCGGCCCCGCCGGTGAGCAGTGCCACGACGGCGTCGTCCGCCGCGTCCAGCCCGACGTGCAGCTCGTCCTCGACATGATGGGCATGCTCGGGCTGCCGCCGCTCGAGTCCCTTCCGGTGCCGGACGCCCGCGCGTTCATGGAGCAGACCAACGCGATGCGAATGCCCGGGCCCGAGGTCGGCGAGATCGTCGACGGCCAGCTGCCCGGCGCCGCCGGCCCGCTCGACTTCCGGCTGTTCCGGCCGCCGACCCCCGGCGCGCACCCGGTCGTCGTCTACTTCCACGGCGGTGGCTGGGTGCTCGGCGACCACGTCTCCGACGAGCCGCTGTGCCGCGACCTGTGCGTGCGCACGGGCGCGGTCGTGGTCTCGGTCAACTACCGGCACGCGCCCGAGGACCGCTTCCCGGCCGCGGCCGACGACGCCTTCGCGGCCGTGCGCTGGGTCGCCGACAACGCGGTCGAGCTGGGGGGCATCCCCGGGCAGCTCGTGGTCGCCGGCTGGAGCGCCGGGGGCAACGTCGCCGCGGTCGCCTGCCAGCGAGCACGCGACGAGGGCGGCCCGGAGATCCTCGGCCAGCTGCTGCTGACGCCGGTCACCGACGAGGACATGACGCGCCCGTCGTACGTCGAGAATGCCGACGGCTACGTCCTGACCGCACCGCTGATGCAGTGGTTCTGGGACCACTACGCCGACCCGGCCGATCGCGCCGACCCGGTCGCGTCGCCGCTGCACGGCAAGCTCGAGGGGCTGCCGCCGGCCGTCATCGTCACGGCCGACTTCGACCCGCTGCGCGACAGCGGTGAGGCCTACGCCCAGGCGCTGTCGGCGGCCGGTGTGCCGGTGCAGCGCATCAGGGCGCGCGGCCACACGCACACGTCGCTGACCATGGTCGACGTGGTGATCTCCGGGGCGCCGGTGCGCGCCGAGATCGCCGGGGCGCTGCGGTCGATGCTCAAGGCGCCGGTGCCGGCCTGACGGTCAGCCGGCGCCGGGGAGCACGCGGCGGTCGATGAGCACCTGCAGCCAGTGGCAGAAGCTCTGCTCGGTGTCGTAGGTCGCGCAGAACCCTGCCTGCTTGATCTTCACCGTGCTGACGAACGCCGGCGGTGGTGCCTGCTCGGCACCGTAGGCGAAGCAGAAGTCGGCGTAGTGGTGCGACTCACCGAGCAGGTCGGCCATCGGCACCGGTCGCAGGCCCCGATCGCGGACGATCTCGTCCCACACCTGCGCGTGTGCCGGAAGGAACTCCGCGAGGCGCACCGGGTCGTCGGGCCCGGCCTCGACGCCGAGCACCTCGGCCATGGCCGGCCACAGGTCGCGCCAGGCGAACACCTCGCCGTTGGTGAGGTTGAAGTGCTGACCGGCCGCAGCCGGCGTCGTCGCGGCCCAGCGGATGGCGTCGGCCACCAGCCGGGTGTCGACCGCCTCCCACACGTAGGGCACGCCGCCGGGGAACCCGAACGGCTTGCCCAGCCTGGTGCAGATCGCGGCGTAGGCCCCGATGACCGGAGGCAGGTTCATCACCACGCCGTAGTTGGGCCCGACGATGAGCTGGGGCCGCATGATCGTCCAGTCGTAGCCGGCGCGGGCGGATTGCTCGCGGACGAAGTCCTCCTGCAGCCAGTAGAAGTTCTCGTGCTGGTCGCGGGGAAGACGTTCTCGCGCCGGCACCGGCATCGGGTGCAGGTGGATGCCGTAGGCCTTGGTGCCCTGCAGCAGCGTCACGTGTCGCAGGTCGGCCGCGACCTCGGCGAGCGGCTCCATGAGGTTGCGCAGCATCGCCAGGTTGGTGTCCATCTGCTCGCGCTGGGTCCAGCCCGGCACCAGGCCTGGCAGCTCGTGCACGGCTGTGTAGACGACGTGCGTCACCGCGCCGAGGTCGGCGGCGGCCGCGCGGCACGACGCCGTGTCTCTCAGGTCGAGGGACAGGTGGCGGAAGGGCTGGTCGCTGAACACCTCGGGCGTACGTCGCGACACCGCCACGACGTCCCACCCGTCATCGAGGAAGGCGTCGACGCACGCCGTTCCCACCAGGCCGCTGGCCCCCGCGACGAGAACGGTGCCGGCCATGGCCGCTCCTTCAGAAGTTGAGCCGGAGTCCTGGGCACGACCACTCGGTCGCGTAGAGCTTTCCACGGCCGGACGACGTGATGTAGGCCGTGCGCAGGTCGTCACCGCCGAAGCAGATGTTCGTGACGAACACGTCGTACTCCGGGACCTTGACGACCTCCTTGACCTTGCCGTCCGGGGTGATCGCGGTGATGGCCCCGGTCAGCAGGGTGGCGACGCAGACGTTGCCCTCGCTGTCGACGGCGAGCGAGTCGAGCAGCTGGAACCCCTCGAACGAGTGCAGCAAGGTCGCGCCCGCCGGTGTGTAGAGCTGGGTGCCGGGCTTGAGCACCCCGGGCCCCTCGACCTCCCACTGCCAGACCCGCCCGGTCATGGTCTCCGCGACGTAGAGGCGGGTGCCGTCGGGGGACAGCCCTACGCCGTTGGGGTGGTCGAGCGGGAAGACGATCTCGCGAATCGACGAGCCGTCGGGCAGCGCGTAGTAGAGCGCGCCCCGGTCCACCTCGCGGTCGCGGGTCTTGCCCAGGTCGGTGAAGTAGAAGCCGCCCTCGGCGTCGAACACGATGTCGTTGGGCCCGCGCAGGCCGCGGCCGTCGCACTCGGTGTAGAGGTCCTCGACCGTGCCCGTAGCCGGGTCGACCTTCTGGATGCGCCCGCCGATGTAGTCGGGCGGCTGCGGCCCGGGTGCGGTGATGCCGTCCACCTCGAACCACACGAACCCGCCGTTGTTGCAGACGTAGATCGCGCCGTCGGGACCGACGGCCGCGCCGTTCGGCCCGCCGCCGCAGTCGGCGAACCGCTCGATGCTGCCGTCGGGCGAGACGCGGGCGAGAGTGCCGCCCTGGATCTCCACCACGACCACCGACCCGTCGGGCATGGCGATCGGTCCCTCCGGGAAGCGCAGCCCGGAAGTGACCTCGCGCAGCTCGGGCACGGATTTCTCCTTTCCACGGCGCGGATCCGGAGGCGTGGACCGGTCGTGACGGGTACCTCCGAAGACGGCGACCATCGCACTACTTGACGTTGACGTCAAATACAGGTTTGTTGGGAGATCGGGTCCGGGGCGGTGGTGTCGCGGCCACTGGCAGGAGGTGTCGCAGGACATGGTCGAGACGGTGGCGGCGGCGTTCGAGACGCTGATCCTCGACGTGGCCGACTCGATCGCGACGATCACGCTCAACCGGCCCGAGCGCATGAACGCCTACACGGCGTTGATGGGACGCGAGCTGGCGGCCGCCATGCGGCGGTGCGACGAGGACGACGAGGTGCGTGCCGTCGTCGTCACCGGCGCCGGCCGGGCGTTCTGCGCGGGGCTCGACCTCGACTCCGGCGGCGACGCGTTCTCGCCCGACTCGCTCAAGCAGCACGAGCAGGGCCGCGGTGAGGGGCGCTCGCCGATCGACGTGCGCAAGCCGGTCATCGCCGCGATGAACGGCCACGCGGTCGGCATCGGGCTCACCATCGCCATGCAGTGCGACATCCGCATCGCCGCTGAGGAGGGCAAGTACGGCTTCGTCTTCGTCTCCCGCGGGATCGTGCCGGAGAACAACTCCAACTGGATCCTGCCGCGGGTGGTCGGCAGCGCGGTCGCCGCGGAGCTCATGCTGACCGGCCGCATCTTCTCCGGCGCCGAGGCGGCGGCGCTCGGGGTCGCCGGTCGCGCGCTGCCGTCGGCCGAGGTGCTCCCGGCCGCGCGGGCACTCGCCGAGCAGATCCGCGACAACACCGCACCCGTGTCGGTCGCGCTGACCAAGCAGCTGCTGTGGCACGCGATGGAGAGCACCCGGCTGCAGAGCCTGGCCGCCGAGCGGGCCTTGCTGGGCTGGGTCGGTGCACAGCCCGACGCCACCGAAGGGGTGCTGTCTTTCGCCGAGAAGCGGCCACCGAAGTGGTCGTTGCGGGTGTCCACCGACATGCCGGACTGGCCCGCCACCTGAGCCGTCGGAGGACCCATGGCACGCACGCGAGACCAGCTCGTCCAGGAGCTCACCGCACCGGGCGGCCCGTTCGAGATCGTCGAGAAGCCGGTGCGCGGCGTCCCCCTGCGGGTCTACACGATGCCGCCGCGCACGCTGCGCGACGTCGTCATGTCGATGGAGCAGCACGCCGACCGCGACTACCTCGTCTACCGCGGTGAGCGCTGGACCTTCGGCGACGGGCTGCGGATCATCGCCGGCCTGGCCACCCACCTGCGCGAGCAGTACGGCGTACGGCGGGGCGACCGGGTCGCCATCGCGATGCGCAACTATCCCGAGTGGCCGTTCGCGTTCTGGGCCTGCCAGGTGCTCGGCGCGGTCGCCGTACCCCTCAACGCCTGGTGGACCGGACCGGAGCTGGCCTACGCGCTGGGCGACTCCGGGGCCGTCGCGCTGTTCGCCGACGGGGAGCGGGTCGAGCGGCTGCAGCCCGAGCGCGCCGGTCTGCCACAGCTGCGCCACGTCGTCTGCGTCCGCGGTGACACGGCCCACAGCGACACCCACCCGTGGCAGGACGTGCTCGATGCGCTGGACCCGGGCGCGACGTTGCCCGACCCGGACATCGACACCGACGACGACGCCACGATCATGTACACCTCCGGCACGACCGGCGTGCCGAAGGGTGCCGTCGCCACCCACCGCAACCACTGCACCAACCTGCTCAACACCGCTTTGCTCGGCGCCGTGAACGCCGTGCTCGCCGCGCCCGACGGTGCCGCTCCGCAGGCGCCGGCGGCGCCGGCCCAGCCGGCGTCGCTGCAGACGTTCCCGCTGTTCCACATCGGCGGGCTGACGGGGCTCTACGTCAACACCGCGTTCGGCGGCAAGATCGTGCTGCAGTACAAGTGGGACACCGCGGAGGCGCTCGATCTCATCGAGCAGGAGGGCATCACCGGCCTCGCGCTGGTGCCGACCCTGCTGCGCCGGCTGCTGGAGTCACCGGAGATCGAGAAGCGTGACCTGTCGACGCTGGGCGGCATCTCGTCGGGCGGTGCACCGGTGCCCGCCGACCTGATCACCCGCATCGAGTCCGACTTCGAGCGCAAGGTCGCCCCCGCCAACGGCTACGGGCTCACCGAGACGACCTCGGCGGTCATCGTCAACGCGGCCGACATGTACTTCGCGCACCCCGACAGCATCGGGCGCCCGGTGCCCGGCACCGACGTCCGGGTCGTGGAGCCGGGCGGCGACGACGTGCCCACCGGCGAGGTGGGCGAGCTCTGGGTGCGCGGCCCCAACGTGGTGCGCGGCTACTGGAACAAGCCCGAGGCGACGGCCGAGGCCTTCACCGACGGGTGGTTCCACACCGGCGACCTGGGCTACG
Source organism: Mycobacteriales bacterium (assembly GCA_035690485.1). Lineage (NCBI taxonomy): Bacteria > Bacillati > Actinomycetota > Actinomycetes > Mycobacteriales > Mycobacteriales bacterium. The sequence goes on from DASSKL010000071.1 coordinate 46,127, forward strand.
TCGACGCCGACGGCTTCGTCTACGTCGTCGACCGGCTCAAGGACGTCGTCCTGCGCGGCGGCGAGAACGTCTACTGCGCCGAGGTCGAGGCGGTGCTCTACCAGCACCCCGCGGTCTACGACGCCGCCGTCATCGGCGTGCCGCACCCGAGCCTCGGCGAGGAGGTCGCCGCGGTGGTGCAGCCGCGCCCGGGCAGCGACCTCGGCGCCGACGAGGTCCGGCGTTACGCGGCGCAGCACCTGGCGGCGTTCAAGGTGCCCGTGCACGTCTTCGTGCAGCGCGAGGACCTGCCTCGCAACGCCGCCGGCAAGGTGCTCAAGCGCGAGCTGCGGGAGCGGGTGACGCAGCCGGCGGGGCTGACGCCCGGCGCCTAGCCCGTCACCGGCCAGCAGACCTCGGTGGTGTGCGCGAGCAGGTCGTCCGGGTCGCCGGTCGGCAGGTAGTACTCCCGGATCGGCCCCGCCGCGCCGGTCGCCCGCTCGAGCACCCAGGTGCCGAGCGTGCCGTAGGTCCGGTCGAGATCGCCGAACGGCCCGTCGTGCACGAGCACCGCGACGTCGACGCCCGGCACCTCGGCGTACGTCACGCGCGGCGGCAGGGCCGACGCCGGCGCCGCGTCGACCGGGACGAACACGACCACGTCTCCCTCCTCGTCCTCGAAGAACTCGCGCGGGAACAATGCGCCGTCGGGACCGCTGCGCGTCGCCGCACTGCCGGCCAGAGTCCGGTGCAGCAGGGTGAACGCCTCCATCCACCACGCCACGGCCTGCTCCGCCGGCACGTGCTCGGCGACCATCAGCGCCGGGGTCGCCGGGAGGTGGCGCCGCTGCACCCGCTCGTCGTCGCGCGGCTGCTCCAGCAGCGAGCGCAGCGACGCGACGGTCTGCTGGGTCTCCTGCAGACGCTCCTCCATCCGGCGCAGGTGCGCGACGAGTGCGGCATCGCGCCGGGACGGGTCCGGCGCCTGCACGATCTCGCGCACGTCGTCGAGCGGCATGCCCAGGTCGCGCAGCCGCCGGATCATCTGGGCGGTGCCGACCTGGTCGGGCGTGTAGAACCGGTAGCCGGTCGACGCGTCGATCTCGGCCGGGTCGAGCACGCCGACGTCGTGGTAGTGCCGCAACGCCTTGACGCTGAGATAGGTCATCCGCGAGAAGTCGCCGATCGACAGCTTGGTCGTCATGGGCACACGGTGGACTCTCCCGTAGGGGGAGGGTCAAGTGCGCGCGACGCCGCGAGATTCGCTGCTTGACTCTCCCGTTGGGGGAGGCCCGACAACGGCTGCATGACAGACATCGCTCCCGTGGCCACCCGCGTCACCGCTCCCCGCACGGTTACCGGCAGGCTCGCCGACCTGCGCGCCAGCCGCTGGCTGCCGCTCCCGGTGCTGCTCGCCGGCACCTGCCTCATCGTCCTCGACTTCTTCATCGTCAACGTCGCGATGCCGGCGCTGCAGCGCGAGCTGCACGCGGGCACGTCCGCGCTCGAGTGGGTCGTCGCCGGCTACGGCCTGACATTCGCGGTGTTCCTGCTCGCCGCCGGTCGGCTCGGCGACCGCATCGGTCGCCGGCGGATGTTCGGTCTCGGCGTCGGGGTGTTCACCGCCGCGTCGCTGGCGTGCGGCCTGGCCCCGTCGGCCGAGGTGCTCGTGCTGGCCCGGCTGGTGCAGGGCCTCGGCGGCGCGATGATCTCGCCCACGGTCCTCGCCCTTCTCGGGACGTTGTACGACGGAGCCGATCGCGCCAAGGCGATCGGCGCCTACGCCACGGTCATGGGCGTCGCGGCCGCCGGCGGCCAGCTGGTCGGTGGCGTGCTGCTGCACGTCGACCTCGCCGGCCTCGGCTGGCGCACGGTATTCCTCATCAACGTGCCGGTCGGCGTGCTCGTGCTGGCGCTGCTGCGCAGCAGCGTGCCGGCCTCGCGGCCCACGGCGCGGGTGAGAGTCGACGTGGTCGGCCTGCTGCTCGCGACCCTGGCGCTGACCGCGCTGGTCTTTCCGCTCGTCGACGACCCGGCGCGCGGCTGGCCGGTCTGGTCGTTCGTCTCGCTCGCGGCGGCACCGCTGCTGGGCGCGGACTTCCTGCTCTGGCAGCGCCGGCTGGTGCGCCGCGGCGGGTCCCCGCTGCTGGTGCCGGCGTGGTTCCGCGAGCGGCACTTCAGCATCGGCATGGTCACGCAGTTCGCGTTCTGGTGCGGGCAGGCGTCGTACTTCCTCGTGCTCGCGCTCTACCTCCAGCTCGGCCGGGGGTTGACGGCGCTGCAGGCCGGTGCGGTCTTCTCGGTCCTGGCTGCGGCGTACCTCCTCGCCTCGATGCGGTCAGCCACGCTCGTCGCGCGGTTCGGTCGCGCGGTCGTCGTCGACGGCGCCCTGGCGCTGGCGCTGGGCCACGTCGCCACCGTGCTCGCCGTCGCCGAGGCCGGCGGCTCGGTGCTTGCGCTCGTGCCCGGCCTGCTGCTCGCCGGCGCCGGCATGGGCCTGTGCCTGGCGCCGATCACCACGATCGTGCTGACGAGCATCGACCCCGCCCGCGCCGGGGCGGTGGGCGGGCTGCTGTCGACGATGCAGCAGATCGGCAACGCCGTCGGCGTGGCCGTCATCGGCCTGGTGTTCTTCGGCAGCGCCGACCAGGGCTACCCGCACGCGTTCGCGCTCAGCACCGGCCTGCTCGCGATCCTGCTGTGCGGCGTCGCGGGTTGCGCGCGGCTGCTGCCCGGCGACCAGGGGCGCGACGGCGCGTGAGGTGCGCTAATACGGTTGCCGGCGCTCGGCAGGATGGCGGCATGAGCGATCCGTCGACCGTCCACATCCTGCGCGTCTTCACCGACGTCGACGGGCGCCACGGCAATGCGCTCGGCGTGGTGCTCGACACCGCGGGCATGCCCGACGACCGGTGTCAGGAGATCGCCCGAGATCTGGCGTTCAGCGAGACCGTCTTCGTCGACGACCCCGCCCGCGGGGCGTGCCGCATCTTCACGCCGGCCGTGCAGCTGCCGTTCGCCGGCCACCCGATGGTCGGCACCGCCTGGCTGCTCGCGCACGAGGGAGGCGGCCCCGACAATCTGCGTCCGCCGGCCGGCGCCGTGCGTTACGGCCACGACGGCGACGACTGGTGGGTGCAGGCGCAGGTCGCCTGGTGCCCGGCCTGGGGGTTGCGTCAGCTGGCTTCCGCGGCGGAGGTGCTCGCGGCCGCCGCCCCCACCGACCACGCTCACGACCTCGTGTGGGCGTGGGCCGACCGCGCCGAAGGCGCGGTGCGCGCCCGGGTCTTCGCCGCCGACCTCGGCGTGGTCGAGGACGAGGCCACCGGTTCCGCCGCCATCCCCCTCGCGGCGCACCTCGGGCGTCGCATCGTCATCACCCAGGGCGTGGGCTCGCGGCTGGTCGCCGAGCCGACCGGCGACGGATCGGCGCGGGTCGCCGGCCGCGTCGTGCTCGACGGCCAGCGGGTTCTCTGAGCCCGACGTCTACGCCGCCCCGACGTGGCCGCCGACGAACGCGGTCGGGAGACTGGCCGTCAGGTGGCTCGGCCGTGGGGGCCGGCCGGATCGGAGGCACCCGGTGAGCACTGTCCGCGTCGAGCGCGAGCGGCCCGAGATCGCGGTCGTCACCCTGGACCGACCCGACCGGCTCAACGCGATGAACCACGACCTGGTGTCGGACCTGCACGCGGCCCTCGACGAGCTCGCCGCGGACCTGACCTGCCGGGTGGTCATCCTCACCGGTGCCGGACGGGGGTTCTGCGCCGGGCTGGACCTGAAGGGGGCCGGGCAGGCACCGCACACCGAGGGGCTCGGCCGCGCCGCCGCCGGGATGCGCTCGCAGCAGCACATCGCGGCGCTCGTGCCGCGGCTGCGGTCGATGCCGCAACCGGTCATCGCCGCGGTCAACGGCGCGGCCGCCGGCGGCGGGCTGGCGCTCGCCCTCGCCTCCGACGTACGCATCGCGTCGGCCTCGGCGAAGTTCAACGTCGCCTTCGTGCGCATCGGGTTGTCCGGCTGCGACATCGGGGTCAGCTGGCTGCTGCCCCGGCTGATCGGGGCGACCCGCGCCTTCGAGCTCATGCTGACCGGGCGGATCATCGACGCGGCGGAGGCCGACCGGATCGGTCTGGTCGTCCGCGTCGTCGCCGACGACGAGCTGATGGGCGCGGCGATGCAGACCGCCGAGCTGATCTGCGCCAACTCGCCGTTCGGAATCTGGATGACCAAAGAGGTCATGTGGTCCAACCTGGAGACGCCCAGCCTGCACGCCGGCATCGACCTCGAGAACCGCACGCAGATCCTGTCGTCGTTCACCGAGGACATGCAGGAGGCGCTGGCGGCGTTCCGCGACAAGCGCCCACCCCGCTTCGGCGGGATGGGCTGAACCGGACAGGTCGGTGCCGCGGAATGGGGGCGCCGGGTCCGGAGTTGTCGGCGGGGAGCGATAGGGAGGGCCGGTGAGCCTGAGCGCACCGCAACGGCACGTCCCCGACGGGATGATCCTGGCGCTGGTCTGCGCCGCGCAGTTCATGGTCGTGCTCGACGTGTCGGTGGTCAACGTCGCGCTGCCCTCCATCGGGCGCGAGCTGCACTACACCGCCGGCGGCCTGCAGTGGGTCGTCAACGCCTATGTCCTGACATTCGCCGGTTTCCTGCTGCTCGGAGGCCGCATCGCCGACCTGTTCGGGCGCCGCCGCGTCTTCATCGGCGGCCTCGCGCTGTTCTCGATCGCGAGCCTGCTCGGCGGGCTGGCCCAGACGTCGACCGAGCTGACGATCGCCCGCGCCGTGCAGGGCGTCGGCGGTGCGGTGCTCTCGCCCGCCACCCTCACCGTGATCATGACGACGTTCGCCGAGGGCAAGGCCCGACACCGCGCGCTCGGCATGTGGAGCGCGGTGGCGGGCGCCGGCGGCGCGTTCGGCGGCATCATCGGCGGCGTCCTCACCAACTACCTCAGCTGGCGCTGGGTGCTGTTCGTCAACGTCCCGATCGGCGCCGCTGCGGTCGTCGCCGCGGTCGCCCTGCTCACCGAGACCCGCCGGAGGGAGGCGACGCGCGACATCGACGTCAGCGGTGCGGTCCTCGCGACCGTCGGCCTGGCCACCGTCGTCTACGCGATCGTCGGCACGACGACCCACCCGTGGGGCTCGGCGCGCACGATCGCGCTGCTGGCCGTCGGCATCGTGCTCCTCGGTGCCTTCCTGTTCAGCCAGGCCCGGCTGGCCAAGGCGCCGCTCATGCCACTGTCGCTGTTCCGCTCGCGGTCGGTGTCCGGCGCCAACGCGGTGATGCTGCTGTCGGGCATCGCGTTCTTCTCGATGTGGTACTTCCTGTCGCTCTACCTCCAGGACGTGCTCGGCTACGGCCCGCTGAAGGCCGGGCTGCTGTTCCTGCCGATGAGCGGCGCGATCATCATCGGCGCGCAGACCAGCGCGCGCCTCGTCACCCGAGTGGGAGTGCGCCCGGTGCTCACCACCGGCCTGCTACTGGCCACCGGCGGGTTCGTCTGGCTGGCCGAGCTCGGCGCCGCCAGCGGCTACGTCTCCGGCGTGCTGGGCGGCAGCCTGCTCACCAGCCTCGGCATGGGGCTGTCGTTCACCCCGCTCGCCACCGCCGCGACGGCCGGGGTGCCGATGCACCAGGCCGGACTGGCCTCCGGCGTCCTCAACACCTCGCGGCAGGTCGGCGGCTCGCTGGGCCTCGCGATCCTCGCCACCATCGCCACCGACCGCACGCACGCGCTGCTCAGCGGAGCGCACACCGGCACCGGGGCCGCGCTCACCGCCGGCTACGACCGGGCGTTCCTGGCTGCCGCGGTGGTCATGCTGGTGGCGGCCGCGGTGGCGGCGCTGGCGATCCCGGCCCTTCGGCGTACGCCGGAGGAGGAGGTCCGCACCGCGGTCGGCACCCCGACCCCGGTGCTCACCGACTGACCGAGGCCCGTCCTACGAGCCGAACCGCTGCTCGAGGTCGCGCACCTCGGTCATCCCGATGAAGTCGGCGAACTCCTGCAGCGAGGGCAGCCCGTCGAGCGCGCCCGCGGGGGTGCCGTCGGCGCGCAGGGTCGCCAGCAGGCGGCGCATGCCGGCCGTCGCCGCGAGCAGCGTCCCGACCGGGAAGATCACCAGTCGGTAGCCCAGCTCGGTCAGCCGCGCCAGCGGCACGGGAGGCGTGCGGCCGCCTTCGGCCCAGTTGAACAGCAGCGGCACGCCGCGCAGGGTCGCCGCGATCGCCTCGACCTCGGCCTCGTCCTGCGGTGCCTCGACGAACAGCATGTCGGCGCCCGCCTCGGCGTAGGCCGCGGCCCGGCGCAGCGCACTCTCGAGCCCCTCCGGCGCGCGCGCGTCGGTGCGGGCGATGAGCAGGAAGTCGGGGTTGGTGCGGGCCGCGACCGCCGCGCGGATCTTGGCGACCATGTCCTCCTGCGGCACCACGGCCTTGCCGGCGAGGTGCCCGCATCGCTTGGGCATCACCTGGTCCTCCAGGTGGATGCCGGCGACGCCCGCCTGCTCGTAGTCGCGGACCGTGCGGATGACGTTGATCGGGTTGCCGTAGCCGGTGTCCGCGTCGGCGACGACCGGTACGCCGACCGCACCGGCGATCGCGCGGGCGTTGTCGACCATCTCGCTTCCGGTGAGCAGGCCGATGTCCGGCCGGCCGAGCCGGGCGGCCGCGGTGCCGAACCCGGTCATGTAGACGCAGTCGAACCCGGCCGCCTCGACCAGCCGCGCCGACAGCGCGTCGTAGGCGCCGGGTGCGAGGACCGGCGACTCGGACGCGAGCAGCTCGCGGAGCCGGCCGGCGGGCGCCCGGGGCTGCAGCAGGGCGGACATCGCTGCAGACCGTAACCCGTCAGCGTCCCGGCCGGAGCCGCCGGTGCAGCCGGTAGCCCGCGAACGCCAGCACCGCCACCGCGATCGCGACCCCGACGTAGACCTCGTCGTGGCGGAACGACCGGTAAAGGCTGTCGATGTGGCTTCCCGCGACGTAGCCGACGGTGAGCCAGACCGCGACCCAGAGCACGGCGCCGATCACGTTGAAGACGATGAAGCGGCGCCAGTGCATCTTGGCGATGCCGGCCACGATGCCGTTGGCCTGCCGCAGCCCCTCGACGAACCGGGCGATCGTCACGACCTTGCCGCCGTGCCGGGTGAAGAACTGCTCGGCCTTGTCGAGTCGCTTCTCGGTGAGGAACACCCGCCGGCCCCACCGCAGGACGAGCTGGCGCCCGCCGAAGTGACCGATCGCGAAGCCGACGTTGTCGCCGGCGATCGCCGCGAGTGTGGCGACTACGCCGAGCACCACGATGTCGAGCCGGCCGGCGCCCGCGTAGACCGCCGCCGCGATGAGGATGGTCTCGCCCGGCACCGGGACGCCGAAGTCCTCGAGGAACAGGAACAGCGCCACCGCGCCGTAGCCGTAGTGGTTCAGCGTCGGGGCCAGGGAGGCGAAGACGCCGGGAAGATGTGGCGAGCCGGTCACCGCGGAAGACCAGGCCGGGGCACGCACACGGCGTTGGTCGTGCCCAGGCCCCGTGGGGCCATGCCCGAATGCTACGAGAAGGCGGGCGCGTGCGGCTTGGGCAGCAGCTCGATCCAGGTGCGGCCCGGGTGCAGGGGCAGCGGGTGACCCGCGGCATCGACGATGACCATCGGCCGTGCGACCGTCGGTCGCTGCCACGTGCCCTGCTGCACCTGGCCGTCGCGCAGCAGCCAGCAGGTGCCGCTGCCGATGACGACCGGCAGCGGGTCTTCGTTGCCGGCGGCGTCGGTGATGCCGGTGCCGGCGGTCGCGACCGAGAGGATCACGATGTTGTCGGCCGTTACGCGGCTGCCGTCGACGAGGACGTCGGGGGAGCCGTCCTGGGTGCGCAGCCAGTGCCCACCCGACCAGGTCCAGGCGGCGCTCGACATCGGTGAGAACGCCATCGTCACGTGACCGGCGGGCGTGCCGGCGCCGGGCGTCGCCGAGTAGCTGAACAGCCGTGGCGGGGCGGGCATCGTCGGGCGCTGCGCATGCCCGGCTGCCCACAGCGACGCGGTCGAGGTGAAGACGTTGTGTGGCGCGTAGCGGCCGTGCGCCCGGTAGTAGAGGCTCGGGTGGTCGTCGAAGCCCAGCAGCAGCGACGTCGAGTGGTCGATGACCGGTGCGATCTCGCCGGCCGCCGCGCCCGAGTAGCCGAAGTAGCCGCCGTTCAGCTCGCGCAGCAGGTCGGCGTCGACCGGCCGGGCGGAGCGCACGGGGCCGACCGCGGACGCACCGGTCGACTGGTAGGTCGCGAGCAGCCTCGTCAGCCCGCCCTCGACCAGCGCCTCGGTCACGATGTCGGCCTGGTTGACTCCCGCCTGCGGCAGCGCGGACGCGATGTTGTCGATCTTGATCGAGAGGGCGGGCCGGGCGATCGACGCAGGGTCGGCGGCGGGCAGCCCGGTCAGTGGTGAGACCGGCCGCGGGCTCGGCGTCGCCGACGGCGGCGCGGGCGGCGACGGGGTCTGCAGGGTGACCGTGTGCGCGGCGGGTTTGGTGCCACCTGCACAGCCGGCCAATGCGGCCACGCCGAGGGCGCCGACGGCGAGGAGCACGCTGGAGCGGCCGAGGGGTTTTGCTGCCACGAATCGCACGGTAGGCCGGTCCGTCCGGTTTCCGGCGTCGCCATGCCGACAGTCACCCGAACGGCCAGGGTCAACCCGCCGACGGGCCCTGGACGCGGCTCACGTTGTCGACCGCCGGGTGCTGCTCGCCGGCGGGTCCGGCCGCAAACGCCCGGAGCAGGTTGGCCGTGACGACCCGGATCACCACCTGTGCCCGCTTGTCGCCGCGCCCCTGGGTGCAGATGTCATCGAGCGCGCACACCCACGAGCTGGTGCCGCTGTCGAAGACGCCGGCGCCGCTGCCCGTCGTGTAGTAGGCCGACTCCTGCGCATCCGACTGTCCCCGGCACTGGACCGGCGAGTGGAAGAGCACCTCGATCGGTCGCGGCGTCTGCGGGCGGCTCAGGTCGACCCGGTCGTACTCCGAGCCGACGAGACCCGGCAGCTGCTCGCCGTCCCGCGCACCGGTCCCGGCGAACAGCCAGCTCGACGCGTCGGCCACGACCAGCGGGTCGTCGACCGGGTTGCACTGGTAGGTGACGCCGGTCAGCGACGTCTCCGGGTCGTCGAGCGGCGGCGCGCGCCAGTTGACCGTGACCTGCTTGTCGTCGACGCCGTCGAGCGGGTCCTCGCTGGCGGACTTGTAGTCGATGATCAGGCGGTCGGGCCCGAGCGGCCCGTCGCCGAACCGGATGTGCCGGTAGATCGCGTTGGCACCGAGGAACGCGACGTTCGTGCCCCGGTCGCGGGCCGCCGTGACCGACGCGCGCATCGCGCTGGACCAGTACTCGTCGTGCCCGAGTGACAGCACCGCGGCCGCCCCGTCGAGCAGCGTCGGGTCGCGGTCGAGGTCGATGCTGGTCGCGTAGGCGAGCGGCAGCCCCAGCTTCTCGGCCAGGGCGAGGGCGGGCAGCTCGTTGCCCAGGAAGTCGCCGGACCCGGCCCCTTCGGCGTACGGCCGGTCGAAGCTCACGATCCGCGCGCGGTCGGCGTAGCCCGACAGGCCGCTCCGGCCGTGGTAGAGGCTGTAGCCGCCCCAGGCGTTGTAGGCCTGCCACGTCGTCACCGCGTTCACGATCACGACCGCGTGGTCGGGCGGGTGCACCGCCCGGACCGTGAGCGGCACGAACCACTGCTTGCCGGAGTCGGCGTCGAGCCGCAGCAGGTAGTCGCCCGGCGGCCAGCCGTCCGTCGGCACCTGCATCGACGGCTGCCAGGGAGCGGTGACGGTGTGATTCATCGGGTCGACCCGGGCCGGCAGCTGGTGCACGCCGTGCTGGGGCGGCGATACCCAGACCTCGCGCGCCTCGTCGCCGGCGTACCACCCCATCCGGTACGCGCGTACGACGTAGCCGGTCGAGCTTGTCGACACGTAGAGCGTCACGGGGTGACCGGTGACCACGCTGGTGTGGTCGGCGTAGGCCTCGATCTCGTGGTCGGTGGCGGCATCGTGGATCTGCCAGTCGGCGGTGCCGGGCTTGGCGTTCTCGGTCGCGACGCTCCAGGGCGCCATGTCCGTCGGCGCGGTCGTCGACGGCGTCGCGGCCGGTGGCGTCGCTCGCGGGGTCGCCTGCACGGCGCAACCGCCGATCGCGGCTGCGGCGAGAACGGGAACGGCGGCGCGGCGCAGGGTCGACCACCCCGGTCGGACCCGCCCCGGGGAGGACGTCGTCACGGCGTCCCCAGCGTAGGCGGGGTCTTGCCGGATGCCTTAGGTTGCCTCCAGGTGACCAGGGGAGGGCAGCCGATGGCCGCGCGACGCGCGAGCGTGCGTCGGCAGGTGCGCATCGCGCGACCGGCGGACGACGTCTGGTCTCTGGTCGGCGATCCGCGGCGCATCACCGACTGGTTCCCGGGGATCGTCGCTGCCGACGTCGACGGCGAGACCCGCACGATCACCACGGGAGCCGGTCTGCCCATGCCGGAGCAGATCGTCACGTGCGACCGCCTGCAGCGGCGGTTCCAGTACCGCATCACCGCCCCGCTCTTCCAGGAGCACCTCTCGACGATCGACGTGATCGACCTGGGTGACGGGACGAGCCTGGTCGTCTACGGCGTCGACGCCGCCCCCGCGACGATGGCGCTGGTCATCGGCGGCGCGGCGGGCAACGCGCTCGAGCACCTCCGCGTCGTCATGGAAGGAACCGGCTGATGGGCCGCAAGATCCTCTTCGTCACGACCGACCAGCAGCGCTACGACACGCTCGGCTGCAACGGTGGCCTGCTCTCGCGCACCCCGGTCGCCGACCGGCTCGCCGCCGAGGGCATCCGCTACGAGCGGGCCGTCCCGCAGTCGGTCGTCTGCATGCCGTCGCGGTCGACGATGCTCACCGGCCAGCACCCCACGACGCACGGCGTCTGGATGAACGGCGTCCCGCTGCCCGTCGACGCTCCCTCGGTCGCCGGCTTGCTGCACGACGCCGGCTACCGCACCGCGCTGGTCGGCAAGGCGCACTTCGAGCCGTTCCTCGACCCGTTCCTGCGGTTCACCGAGAATGCGCTGTCGCGCACCGGCACCACCCCGCCGGGGGGCACCCACCGGGGGTTCGAGCACCTCGAGTTCGCGACCCACGGGGCGATCGGGCCGCTGCACTACGCCCGCTGGCTGCGTGAGCACCACCCCGAGGCCGTCGGCATGTTCTACGCCACGCTCGACGGCGAGCTCGAGGTCAACGCCGAGGGGGGTGGCGACAGCGGAGCGCCCCAGGTCAAGGCCAACGCCGTGCCGCGGGAGTGGTACCACACCGACTGGGTCGCGGACCGCACGATCTCCTGGTTGGAGTCGCTCGACACCGACGACGACTGGTTCTGCTGGATGAGCTTCCCCGACCCGCACCATCCGTGGGACCCGCCGCAGTCGGAGGTCGGACGGGTCGACTGGCGCGAGGTGCCGCTGCCCGCCGGCTACCCGCAGACCGCCGCCGAGCGGGAGGCGCTGCTCGACCGCAAGCCCCGGCACTGGCGGCTCTGGTACGACGGCACGCTGGTCTCCAACTACGAGGCGCCGGCCCATTGGGTGCCGGCCACGCTGACTGCCGACCAGGTGCGCGAGGTCAACGCGCGCAACGCCGTCGAGGTCGAGCTCATCGACGAGGCCCTGGGCCGGGTGCTGCGCTGCATCGAGCGGCGCGGCTGGGGGGCCGACGTCGACGTCGTCTTCACCACGGATCACGGCGAGCTTCAGGGCGACTTCGGCCTGCTGTTCAAGGGGCCGTACCACGTCGACTCGCTGATGCGGCTGCCGCTGATCTGGCGACCCGCCCCCCGCACGGGCGCCCGTCCGTCGGTCGTCACCAGGCCCGTCGGGCTGGTCGACCTCGCGCCGACGTTCTGCCGGATCGCCGGGCTCGAGCCCGCCCCGTGGATGCAGGGCCGGCCGCTGCCCGGTGACGACGAGTCGGTCGCAGTCGAACGGGTGCTGACCGAGTGGGACAGCGAGCTGTTCGGGGTCGACGTGCACCTGCGCACCGTCACCCGTGACCGCTGGGTCTGCACGGCGTACCTACCCGGGACCGTGCACGACGGGTCCGAAGGGGAGCTCTACGACCTCGTCGACGATCCGCTGCAGCGGGACAACCGCTGGAACGACCCCACCCAGCGTTCGCTGCGCGACGACCTGCTCGCCGACCTCTGGGACAACCAGCCCGCGGCACACCGGCCGCGGCTGCAGGTGGAGGCGCCGGTCTGACCGCTGCCCGATCGCTCCCTGGCAGGAGCGCGGGTCGCGGCGTTGAAGTCTGCCCGCATGCGTGGTCGTGGGTGGGTCTCCGCCGTCGCGGTCCTGGCCGTCGCCGTGCCGCTGGCCGTGACGGCGCAGGCCGGCGGTCCGGCCGCCGGCGCCGGCGGCCTGCTCGACGCCGCGCGCGACGCGGCTCCCGTCGTGCTCACCGGCGCGCAGATCCCCGCCTGGGCCGCACCCCCGGCCGAGGGGCTTGCGCAGCCTTACCCGTCGGGATCGCCGAAGGCCGACGGCGGTGACGGCGTGCGGACCGCGCACAACGGCACCCTCGAGGTGCCGCCGACGCCACCCACCGTCACCCAGGTCAACCCCGACACGATCGCGGCCTACGCCTGGACCGGCTCGGGCTGGCACGAGATCCCGGTCCAGGTCGACCAGCGGTTCCCCTACTTCCTGGCCAACGGCCGGTCGAGCTTCGGCGTCTACTCCGGCACCGACGAGGAGCTCACCTACGCGTGGGGCAGCGACGCACACGACCGGGGCGCGGAGGCGTGGAAGGCGATGTTCGGCCCCTGCCAGGCACAGTTCGCGACCGACACCGCCGAGGTCGAGGCCGCGAGCAAGGCCGGCTGGCTGTCGCTCGGCCCGCAGGAGACGCCGGCGTCCTACCTCGCGTCGATGACCGACCCCCAGCCACTGTTCGACGCCGACGACGAGCTGTCGTTCATGGCCGGTGATGCCGGCACGCAGGCGCCCAGCGGGCAGGCCCCGCCGGCGGATGCGACCAACGGCCAGCAGGTCACCATCACCGACCCGCTCGACCCCGCGACCGTCCGTTACGTCTACCTCTTCACGACCCCGCACGGATCGTCGTACGACGCCGACAACGGTTACGTCCGCATGAGCCGGGACGCCGACTCGCTCGACTGGCTCGACCGCTACTCGTTCTCCCCGGCCAGCTACGACAAGATCGGCACGTCCAACACCGGCTACGGGCCGAACCTGCCGGGCACCGTGTGCACCACGGCCGCCGACAACGACGCGCACCCGCAGATCACCGCGCCCGACGGCACCCCCCGCCCGTCGACCGATCGCCAGCCGCGCGACGACTTCACGATCACCACCCCGACCTACACGTTGCACACGACCGGTCGCTGGCTCGTGCAGAGCCTGCAGGTCGCCCGGCCCGCGACCGACGGCCCGCAGCCACCGGGCAAGGCGCTCGGCCTCGCCAAGCACGTGAAGCCGGTGACCTACGGGCCCAACGTCATCGCCCGCTGGAAGGGCCGGGCGTTCCAGCAGAGTCCCGACTCCTCGGTCTCGCTCGTCGGCTTCGAGGACGAGCAGGTCAACTGGGAGATGAACTCCGCCCTGCTGGGTTGGCGGGCCGGGCCGGTGCGGGCGATCCGCGAGGTCTGGGGCGCCGACTCGGGCACCAACGTGACGAAGACCGAGACCTACTACCGCGACGCCGACGTCTTCGCCTACCACGTGCGCGTCCACCCGATCCCGCCCGACGGGCTCTACACGGACTGGGACTACCGCCCCGGCGTCGCGACGACCTACTACAACCTGCGCAACCCCGCCGGTGTGCCGATCGACGGGGTGCCTGACAGCAGCGTCGGCGAGGTCGACCAGGTGCCGGTCACCGGGCAGAACGCCGAGGTCAACTCGTGCGACCCGACGTTCGCGATCTGCTCCGCCCTCGACAACCCGGAGGAGGTCGCGGGACCGGGCTTCGGTCTGGTCTACGAGTTCGAGCTCACCGGCCCCACGGCGCTGGCCGGCAACGTCGCGGTGGTGCCCTACTACCGCGACGACGCCTGCTTCGACGACGGCACCGGCGACGCGCCGGCTCCGCGTCCCTGGCCGGGGGAGCCCTCGACCGACTCGCGCGTGCGCGACGGCTACGTCGCCTACTGGCAGCACTACTGGGACACCCACCTCGCCGCGCAGCGCTTCCCGCGCCCGTCGTCGTACGCCGACCTGAAGTGCCGGCCGCAGCTTGCGGTGCACGGCGACCCCACCGCCAACCCCGGCGTGCCGCCGTGGCAGATCATGCCGTTCCAGGGCGCGATCGCCGAGCAGGGCGTGCACTTCTTCGTCTCGCAGGACAGCGACAACACGTTCCTGCCGAAGAACACCGACGAGATCGACGGCCGGCAGTGGCGGTTCGCGATCCCGATGGCGGCACCGACGAACGAGCTGCTGGCCTACGGCGCCAACGTGACGGCAAAGCTCGTGGCGGTGGCGGCGCCGCTTTCTCCCTGATCGTCCCTTCACACCCCGCGGGTCGGCCGGCGCGTTTGCCAGGTGGACGGCCGCGGGCACCAGAATGTCGATCGACCCGTCACGCGGGCGGGTCACGGCAGAAGGGCGCGGCGTGTTCGAGGCCGACAACATCCGTGAGTGGCGTGGTCACGACGTCGTCGACAGCTCGGGCGGCAAGATCGGCGAGCTCGAGGCGATCTACGTCGACACCGCCACTGACGAACCGTCGTTCGCCACGGTGAAGATCGGGTTCCCCGGCCGCCACCGGCTGGTGTTCGTGCCCCTCGACCGGGCCACCGTCGGCCCGGGCTACCTGAAGGTGGCCTACGACAAGAAGCTGGTGAAGGACGCGCCGGCCATCGACACCGACGGCGAGCTGCGGGCGGCCGACGAGCCCGAGGTCTTCAAGCACTACGAGCTTGACTACCAAACGGGTGCGAGCGGCGAGCGCCGGCTCGCCCGACGGTAAGGGGCAGCGTCGTGGCCGTGTTCTTCTTCCTGCTGCTGGTCGCCATCGTGCTCGGCATCATCGGCTGGGTCGTGAAGGGCCTGCTCTTCCTCTTCGCGATCGGCGTGCTGGTGTTCCTGCTGTCGTTCGTGCTCGTCGGGTGGCGCTGGCGCCGCCGCCGGCGACCCGCTCGCTGAGCGAGCCGGCCGCCGGCCTGCGGCTTCGGTCTGGTCAGGAGCCGCTGGTCAGGGCGGCGAGCTCCCGCTGCACCATCTCCTCGTGCTGCTGCGCGTCCTCGCGTGCCCTGCGCGGGCTCCAGCGCCCGGTCATCACGAAGACGAACGGGATGAACGCGACCTCGCAGCCGACGCACACCCAGAACCACTTCTGCCACTCGTGCGGGGCGTCCATGGCGGCCGTGGCGACCTTCGTGCCGTACTTCGCCAGCGTCTCCTTGGCGTTCGCCGGCAACTGCCCCACGGCGACCAGCCGTTGCAGCGCCTCGGTCGGCGCGATGCCTTCCGCCTTCGCGATCTCACCGACGGCCTTGGTGACCGCCGACTGGTCGGTCGGGTTCGTCTGCAGGATGCCCAGCGTCGCCGGGTCGACCTCGCCGATGGTCTTGACCTGCTGGGGGTACTTCGCCTGCACCGCCGCGACGTCGGCCCCGTGCTCCACGAGCGGCGTGACCGACGTGACGAGCAGCGGGATGGCGACTGCCGACAGGGCCACGATGACCCGGATGATCCAGCCCCACACCGCGAGACCCGTGGCCGTCAGCGCCGGGTTGCGGCGCTCGACCGTCTCGGTGAAGCTCGCCATCCAGGGTGCGTAGGTGATGGCGAGGAAGACCGCGAGCAGGCTCAGCATGAACACGAAGTCGTAGTAGCTCGTGCTCGGCCTCGTCGCGTGCATCAGGAAGTAGATCGTCATCGCGATCGATCCGAGGGCGCCGAAGACCATGAAGGGCTTGCGCACCTTGATCCAGTCGGAGAGCAGCCCGACGACGATCAGCGCTCCGGCGTCGAAGGCCCACAACCAGTTGCCGAGGCCGTTGGCCTGCGACTGGCTGAAGCCGAAGACCGTCGTGAAGTAGATGACCGAGAACCCGACCATCGTGTAATAGATCATCAGGAAGATGCTGATCGCGAAGGCCGAGCCCACGACGTCGAGATGGAGCATCTGCCGCCAGGGGTGCTGGAGGCTGGCCTCCACGTCGATGCCCTGGGCTCGGGCCTCGATCAACGCGCGGTCGCGCATGCTCACCATCAGCTGGTCGCGGAGCCGCGGCGACAGCTCGCGCAGGAAGAGCAGCGCGAGGACGAACACGATCATCCCGGCCCAGCCGGCGTAGCGGAACTGGTCGTTGAAGTCCGCGGTCTGGGAGAGCGTGTGGCTCGAGACCTCCGCCACGATCAGGCTGCCGATGACCGGACCGAGCGTCCAGAAGCCCATCGCCGAGGCGCGGCCCAGCTGCGGCGAGTAGTCGCGCACGAGTGCCGGCGTTGCGACCAGGATGATGCCCTCGACGAAGCTCACCGCGGCGAGCAGCCCCAGGTAGCCGTCCTTGCCCGGTGCGTTGGGCAGCCCGAACCACAGCAGGAACGCGACGACGCCCAGCCCGTAGGCGACGAGGTTCGCGCGCCCCCACCGGTCGGCGAGGCCGGCCAGCAGCGACGCGAACGCGCCGACGATGTTGCCGACCACCGAGATGTAGACGAAGAACGTGAACGACATCCCGTAGTGACGCATGATCGTCGGGGCGATCGCGCCCTGCACGTAGAGCTCGTAATAGAGGACGATCGTCGCGAGCACGACGATCGCCAGGTAGAACGTGCGCGGCGCGGTGTCGGGATACCGCTCGATGCGCCGGTCCCACAAGCCTCGAAGCAGCGAGGGATTGCCCGCCGGATGAGTGGCCACGGCTTGATGTGTGCCTGCCATGCGCTTCTCCCCTCAGTGACGACCTCGGTGATCCACGATGAAACCGAATATAGTTCGGATCACGAGGGATGTGGCGCAGGCCACAGCCGGCTCAGCCGCTCTTGGTGCCCGGCAGGAACTCCTGCAGCTTCTGCTTGATCCCGGTGCGGGTGACGCCCCAGACGTCCGGATCGCCTTTGAGCATCGCCTCGGCGGCGTCCTTGAGCTGCTCGAACGTCACGTGCGGCGGGATCGGCGGCACGTCGGGGTCGGTGTGCACGTCGAGCACCGCGGGGCGACCAGCCTCGAAGGCACGCTGCCAGGCAGGCCCGATGTCCTTGGCGCGCGTCACCGTCTCGCTGTGCAGCCCCAGCGAGGCCGCGAAGGCGGCGTAGTCGACGTCGGGCAGCGACTGGGACTCGACGAACTTCGGCGCGCCCTCCATCGCGCGCATCTCCCACGTCACCTGGTTGAGGTCGTTGTTGTGCAGGACGGCGACGACCAGTCGGGGGTCGGCCCACTCCTGCCAGTAGCGCGAGATCGTGATCAGCTCGGCCATGCCGTTCATCTGCATGGCGCCGTCGCCGACCAGCGCGATCGCCGGCCGGTCGGGATGGGCGAACTTCGCGCCGATCGCGTAGGGCACGCCCGGGCCCATCGTCGCGAGCGTTCCGGACAGCGACCCGCGCATCGTCCCGCGCATCTTCAGGTGCCGGGCGTACCAGTTCGCGGCCGAACCGGAGTCGGACGAGAGCATCGCGTCGTCGGGGATGTGGGCGTTGAGGTCCCACACCAGCCGCATCGGGTTGACGCACTCCGACTTGTCGCTGTCGGTCATCGCGCGCCGCTCGACGACCTCCCACCAGCGGCGGACGTGGCCCTCGAGCTCCTCCTGCCAGGACCGGTCGGACTTCTTCTGCAGCAAGGGGATCAGCGC
This sequence comes from Mycobacteriales bacterium, assembly GCA_035690485.1. Taxonomy (NCBI): domain Bacteria; kingdom Bacillati; phylum Actinomycetota; class Actinomycetes; order Mycobacteriales; species Mycobacteriales bacterium. The sequence continues at coordinate 63,957 of DASSKL010000071.1, forward strand.
CTGCAGCGCCCGCTTCGCGTCGGCCACGAGGTTGACCTCGTAGGGGTAGCGCATGCCGATGAACTTGCCGTCGATGTCGATCTGGATCGCCCGCGCCTGCCCGAGCGGCGGCAGGAACTGGATGTAGGGGAAGTTCGACCCGACGGTCAGCAGCGTGTCGCAGCCCATCATCAGCTCGTACGAGGGGCGCGTCCCGAGCAGCCCGATCGAGCCGGTGACGAAGGGCAGGTCGTCGGGGAGCACGTCCTTGCCCAGCAACGCCTTCGCCACCCCGGCGCCGAGCAGGTCGGCCACCTGCGCCACCTCGGTCGACGCGTCGCGGGCGCCCTGCCCGACGAGGATCGCCACCTTCTTGCCGGCGTTGAGGATGTCGGCGCTACGCCGAATCGCCTCGGTGTCGGGGTCGACCGAGGGCCACGAGATGCCGAGGCTCGACGGCACCTCCTTGAACGCGTGGCCCGGCGGTTCGTAGTCGAGCTCCTGCACGTCCGACGGGATGATGATGCAGGTCGGCGCCCGTTCGGCCAGCGCGACACGGATCGCGCGGTCGAGGACGTTGGGCAGCTGTTTCGGCACGGTGGCCGTCACGACGTAGTTGTGGCAGACGTCCTTGAACAGCGTCTGCAGATCGACCTCTTGCTGGTAGGAGCCGCCGATGCCGGAGCGTGCCGTCTGCCCGACGATGGCGACCACGGGCACGTGGTCGAGCAGCGCGTCGTACAGCCCGTTGAGCAGGTGGATGGCGCCCGGCCCGGACGTCGCCATGCAGACGCCGAACCGCCCGGAGAACTTCGCGTAGCCGACGGCCTCGAAAGCCGACATCTCCTCGTGCCGTGACTGCACGAACTTCGGCTGGTTCTTCGCCCGGCCGAACGCCGCGAGGATGGCGTTGATGCCGTCGCCGGGGAAGGCGAAGACCTCCTCGACGCCCCAGTCGCGCAACCGGTGCAGCAGGTAGTCGGCGACGGACTCGGCCATGTCGTCCTCCCAGCAATCGGCCCCCTGCCGCGAACTACCACGCCACCTCGGTCGCAAACGTCGCCGGCGAGGGCCCAACCGCCGAGACCCGCGTAGGAGTGGACGAAGCCGCTGTTGATGACCACGATGCAAGGTGTGTCCAGGGGGTCTGTACGCCGGCTGCTCGTCGCGCTGTCGTTGCCGACCCTGGGCTTGGCTTTCGCCCTCAGCCTGCTGACGACCTACGGCCCGGTGATTCTGGTCCGGATCACCGACTCACCGGCGCACGTGGGGGCGTTGATCGGCGGCGAGGGTGCGTTCGCCCTGGCGGTCCCGGTGCTCGCCGGAATGCTGTCCGACCGGATGCCCGCGACGCGGTTCGGGCGGCGGCTGCCCCTCGTGCTCGTCGGTGCGCCGCTGCTGACCCTCGGGCTGCTGCTGCTGCCCTTCGCGTCGACCTATGACGTCGCGGGCATGGCCGTGCTCGCGTTCTTCGTCGGCTACTACCTCTACTACCCGCCCTACCGCGCCATGTACGCCGACCTGCTGCCGATCGAGATGCTGCCGCGGGCGCAGTCGACGCAGGCGATCGCCCGTGGCGCGGGTCTCGGTGGGGCGCTGCTGGTCGGCGCGCTGCTGCTGGCGGTGTGGGCGCCGCTCCCGTTCATCGTCGGCGCTTTCGTGCTGGTGGCGGGCAGCTTCGGGCTGGTACCGGCGTTGGGCCGCGGCAGGGCGCGGACCGCGGGCGACGCGACGTCCCCCGACGCGGCCGCCCAGGCGGCGTCCGTGCGCGACCTGCTGCTGCGCCACCGCCCGATGCGCACGTTCGCGGCGGCCAACGCGTTGTGGGAGCTCAGCTTCACCGGGCTGCGCACGTTCATCGTGCTGTTCGTCGTGCGGGGGCTCGGCCACTCCGCGACGGTTGCCTCTGCGGTGATCGCGGTGGTCGCCGTCGCCTACGTCGCGGGCGCGCCGCTCGCCGCCCGGCTGGCCGACCGCTACGGCCTGGTGCCGACGATGACGTGGGCCGGGTTGATCTACGGCGTCGGGCTGTGCCTCGGCGCCTTCCCCACCACGCTCGCGCCGATGCTCGTGCTGCTGCCGTTCGTCGCGCTCGCGGGGGCCGTGCTCCTGACGCTGCCCGCGGCGCTGGCGTTCACCGTCTCGCCGCCCGGCGGGGCGGGCACCGCATCCGGGATCATCGACTTCTCGCGGGGCGTCGGCGTGGTGCTCGGCCCGCTGCTCGTCGGCGCGGCGATCAGTGGCCTGTCGGGCATCTTCTCCGCGACGCACGGCTACGCGGCGATGTGGCCGGTGATCGGTGTTCCCATCCTCGTCTCGCTGCCCCTGCTCCAGACGCTCGGTGCAGAGCTCCAGGGGTCGGCACAGCGGCCCACCGAGCTCGCCGGCGCCGGTCGCGTGTGAGCCCGCCCGCTGACCTGCTGGTCGTCGGCGCGGGCATCGTCGGGCTGGCGACCGCCCGCGCCTGGGCGCTCGCGCATCCCGGCGCCGAGGTCGTCGTCGTCGACAAGGAGCCGGCGCCGGCGACGCACCAGACCGGGCGCAACAGCGGGGTCGTTCATGCGGGTGTCTACTACCCGCCCGGGTCGCTCAAGGCGCGCCTGTGCACCGAAGGGCGGGCCAGGCTCGAGGCCTACGCCGCCGCGCGCGGGCTTCCGTACGAACGAGTCGGCAAGGTCGTGGTCGCGACGACGCCGGCCGAGGTCGAAGGCCTGCCCGAGCTCTTCCGGCGGGCCAGCACCAACGGGGTGCCGGGGGTGCGGCTGCTCACCGCCGACGAGCTGAGCGAGGTGGAGCCGCACGTGCGGGGGCTCGCGGCGCTGCACTCACCGGCCACCGCGATCACCGACTTTGCCGCCGTGGCGGCGGCGTACGCCGACGACCTCCGCGAATCCGGCGGCCGGGTCGTGCTGCGCTTCGAGGTCACGGCCATCGAGCAGCGGCACGACAGGGCCGTCGTGCGGGCGGCGGACGGGCGGACGGTGGCGGGGCACCGGGTGGTGCTCTGCGCAGGGCTGTGGTCGGACCGGCTGGCCCGGCTGGCGGGCGACGCCCGCGGGCCGGCGATCGTGCCGTTCCGGGGCGACTACTTCCGGCTGGCCGAGGACCGGCGCGAGCTCGTGCGCGGGCTCGTCTACCCGGTGCCCGACCCCCGCTACCCGTTCCTCGGCGTGCACCTGACCCGCACCGTGCACGGCGACGTGCTGGTCGGGCCCAACGCCGTGCTGGCGCCGGGGCGGGAGGGCTACCGGCTGGCCGCGGCGCGGCCGCGGGAGCTGCTCGGCGTGCTGCGCGAACCGGGCTTCCGGCGCCTCGCCCGCGTGCACTGGCGTACCGGCGCCCGAGAGCTGTGGCAGTCGATGTCACCCGCCGCCTTCGCTGCGGCTGCACGCAGGTTCGTGCCGGAGCTCACCGCCGCCGACCTGCAGAGGGCGCCCGCCGGCATCCGCGCCCAGGCGCTCGACGATGACGGCACGCTGGTCGACGACTTCCGCATCAGCCGGGTCGGGCGGGTCGTTGCGATCCGGAACGCGCCGTCGCCGGCCGCCACCTCGTCGATCGCGCTCGCCGACGAGATCGTCCGTCGGCTGTCCTCCTGACGGCACCGATCGAGGCACCTCACCCGGGGTCGTCCTTTCGGTCCACTTTCGGCCGACCCGCCCCTGCGTAGCGCTTCCACTACCTAGCGTTGGTGGCCGGAGGGGACGAGCCCGGTAATTCCAGTCCGAAGGACGCAACAGCCTCATGCGCAACCTGCGGCGACTCGCTGCTGCCCTGACCGTCTTGGCGACCACCATCGGGGGCGGCACGGGTCTGGCAGAGGCAGCCACCGGTCCAGACGTGTCCGCCTGGCAGCATCCGCACGACCAGCCGATCAACTGGGCTGCCGTGCGTAGTGCCGGCCACACGTTCGCCTTCATCAAGGGCACCGAGGGCACGGCCTACGTCAACCCCTGGCTGGCCCGCGACCGCGCCGGGGCAGCCTCGGCGGGGCTGGCCCGCGGGTCCTACCACTTCGCCAGCCCGTCTCGGCCGGTGCGGCAGAGCGCCCTGGCCCAGGCCCACTACTACGTCGACAACACGGGCAAGCACAACGCGCCGGGCGACCTGCCTCCGGTCCTCGACCTCGAGGTGACCGGTGGCCTGCCCGCCCCGCAGCTCGTGACCTGGGCCGCGACGTGGCTGCAGGAGGTGCGGCACCTCACCGGCCGGCAGCCGATCATCTACACCTACCCGGGCTTCTGGCAGCACCAGATGTGGAACAGCGCCGCGCTGCGCGGCTACCGCCTCTGGCTGGCCAGCTACACCGACCGCCACAAGGTCAAGATCCCCGGCAAGTGGGGCAAGTGGACGCTCTGGCAGTACACCGACCGCGGCCGCGTCCCCGGCATCCCGACGCCGGCGGACATCTCGGTCGGCAGCATCGACGGGCTCGCGGTGCCGACGCCGCCCGGGCCGCCGCCGGGGAGCCCGACGGGCAACATCGACAGCATCCATCGGGTGCCCGGCGGGCTGCAGGTCAGCGGCTGGGCCCTCGACCCCGACACCGACAAGCCGGTCGGGGTGCGCACCTACGTCGACGGCAGCCGGCAGGACCGCCTCACCGCCGACCAGCCGTCGCCCGACCTGACCAAGCGGTTCCCCGACAAGGGTGACAAGCACCGGTTCAGCACCCTCGTGCACGTCGCCGACGGCACCCACGTCGTCTGCGTCATGGCCGACAACGTCGGCCCCGGGCGCGACCAGGAGGTCGGTTGCCAGTCGGTCGACGCCAGCGCGGCGCCGTACGGCGAACTCGACGCCCTCCAGCAGCAGCCCGGCGGCGTGCAGGTCAGCGGGTGGGCGATCGACCCCGACTCCACCGAGCCGGTGCCGATCCACGTCTACGTCGACGGGCACCTGTTCTGGACCGCGACCGCCGACGACCCGCGCCCCGACGTGGCGTCGGCGCACCCGGCGTACGGCGGTGACCGCGGCTTCACGATCAACGTGCCGGTGGCGGCCGGCGCCACCCGCCGGGTCTGCGTCTACGCGATCAACGTCGGCCCGGGGCGGGGCAACCCGGCCCTCGACTGCAAGAAGATCACCTTGTCGACGAGGTCGGTCGGCCGTATCGACGGCGTCGCCAAGACTCCCGACGGGCTGTACGTGCGCGGCTGGTCGCTGGACAAGGACACCAACCTGCCGCAGTGGGTGCACGCGTACGTCGATGGCCGCCTCGTCGACGCGATGTGGGCCTACAAGGGCCGGCCCGACGTGGGCGACCTGCACGACGGCTACGGCGTCTTCCACGGTTTCGAGGCCGTGCTGCCCTGGCCGAAGGACGGCAAGGCGCACCGGCTCTGCCTCTACCCGATCAACGAGGGCGCGGGCGCGGGACACTCCTCGCTGGGCTGCCACACCTACTGAGCCCGCCGGAAGGCGCGGGAAGGGTTGCGGCGGCAGTAGCGTTGTAGTCGTTGCACTCGCAACTACTTGAGGAGCGCCCATGCCTGCCGTCACCGCCGACACCATGACCCTGCCGCGCCTCGCCGACCCCACGCTCGGCGACGTCGAGCGGCCGGTGCGCTCGGTCACCACCGCGCCCAAGGGCTACGAGGGCGAAGGCTTCCCCGTGCGCCGGGCCTTCGCCGGCGTCACCCTGGCCGACCTCGACCCCTTCGTCCACATGGACCAGATGGGCGAGGTCGACTACGCGCCGGGCGAGCCCAAGGGCACCTCCTGGCATCCGCACCGCGGCTTCGAGACCGTCACCTACATGATCGAGGGGACGTTCCAGCACCAGGACTCTCACGGCGGCGGCGGCGTCATCACCGACGGCGCCACCCAATGGATGACCGCCGGCCGGGGGATCCTGCACATCGAGACCCCGCCGGAGGAGCTGGTGGTCTCCGGTGGCCTGTTCCACGGCGTCCAGCTGTGGGTCAACCTGCCGGCCGCGGACAAGATGTCGGCGCCGCGCTACCAGAGCCTCGAGGGCGGCGAGGTCGCTCTCGTCTCCTCGCCGGACGGCGGTGCGCTGGTGCGGATCATCGCCGGCGACGTTGCGGGCCACCGCGGACCGGGCTCGACCCACACGCCGATCAGCGTCGTGCACGCGACCGTGGCGCCGGGTGCCCGGCTGTCGCTGCCCTGGCGGGCCGACTTCAACGCGCTCGTCTACGTGCTCGCCGGCACGGGCACGGTCGGCGTCAAGGGCCAACCGGTGCAGTCCGGTCAGCTCGCGGTCTACGGTGCCGGCGACTACCTCACGGTCGGCGGCACCGGCACCGAGCCGCTCGAGGTGCTCGTCCTCGGCGGCCGGCCGATCCGCGAGCCGGTTGCGGCCTACGGCCCGTTCGTCATGAACACCCGCGCCGAGCTCGTCCAGGCGGTCGAGGACTACCAGGCCGGGCGGCTCGGGGTGATCCCGCCCGACGCCCTGATGCCGCACACCGTCTGAGCGACCCCACTGCGTCGAGGGTGCCGGTGATCCGGCACCCTTGACGCCATGGGGGGCGCCGCGTGACCACCCTCGCCCGCTGGTGCCTCCGGCACCGGCTGATCATCGTCGTCAGCTGGTTCGTCGGAGTCGTCGTGCTGGCCGGGCTCGCGCGCGCGGTCGGGTCCGACTTCCGCAACAACGCCGGCCTGCCGGGCACCGACTCGCAGGCGGCGTTCGACCTGCTCCACCGCGCCTTCCCCAGCCAGGCCGGCGACACCGACACGATCGTGTGGCGGGCGACCGGCGCGCCGGTCACCTCGGCCGAGGTGCGCGGGGTCGTCGAGCCGATGCTCGACCGCATCGCCCACGCGCCGCACGTGGTCACGCTGGTCTCGCCGTACGCCGCCACGCTCGGGCCCCAGGTCTCCGCCGACGGCCACACGGCGTTCGCGACGCTGACGTTCGACGAGCGCGCGCCGCAGCTGCCGCCGCCGGTGGTGCGGCAGATCGTCGACACGGCGCGGGCGATCGACCGGCCGGGGCTGCAGGTCGAGCTGACCGGTGCGGCCATCTCCAGTATCGAGCGGACCGGCGGTCAGCTCAGCGAAGGCATCGGCCTGGTCGCGGCCGCCGTCATCCTGCTCCTGGCGTTCGGGTCGCTGTTCGGCATGCTGATGCCGATCATCGCGGCGGTCTTCGCGCTCGGCGCGGCGATCCCGACGATCACCCTGCTCTCGCACGTGATCGCCGTCGCCCAGTTCGCCCCGGAGCTCGGCGGGCTGATCGGCCTCGGTGTCGGCATCGACTACGCGCTGTTCATCCTCACGCGGCACCGACGCGGGCTGCAGTCCGGTCACGACGTCGAGTCGTCGGGCGCGACCGCGATGAACACCTCCGGCCGCGCGGTGCTCTTCGCCGGCGGCACGGTCTGCATCGCGATGCTCGGCATGTTCGTGCTCGGGGTCAGCTTCCTGTACGGCGTGGCCGTGGCCGCCTCCCTCACGGTGGTGTTCACGATGGCCGCGTCGGTCACGCTGCTGCCCGCGCTGCTGGGCTTCCTCGGGCCGCGGGTGTTGTCGCGGCGCGAACGCCGCCGGCTGGCCGCCGAGGGGCCCGTGGACGAGGAGCTGTCCGGAGCCTGGCTGCGCTGGGCGCGGTGGGTCGACCGCCACCCCGCGGTGCTGACGGCCGTCGCGCTGGCGGTGATGGCCACCCTCATGACGCCGTACTTCTTCATGCGGCTCGGCTCGGCCGACCAGGGCAACGAGCCCACCTCGCACACCAGCCGCCGGGCCTACGACTTGCTCGCGGCCGGCTTCGGTCCCGGCTTCAACGGCCCGCTGCTGCTGGCCGCCGACCTGCGCGACGGGTCCGCGCTCGGCCGCTTCGACACGCTGGTCACCGAGGCCCGAGGCGCACCGGGGGTCGCGGCCGTCAGCCCCGTGCTGCCCGCGCCCGGCGGCCACGCCGCGATCGCGCTCGTCTACCCGACGACGAGCCCGCAGTCGGTGCAGACCGCGGATCTGCTCCACCGGCTGCGCGGCCGCTACGTCCCGGTGGCCGAGCGCGGCGGGCACGTCCTCGTGCACATCGGCGGCACGACCGCGGTCTACGCCGACTTCGCCACCGTGCTGTCCGGCAAGATCCCGATCTTCGTCGGCGTGGTCGTCGCGCTGTCCGTCGTACTCCTCGTCGTCGCGTTCCGCAGCCTGGCCGTGCCACTCACCGGCGCGCTCATGAACCTGCTGTCCGCAGCCGCCGGCTTCGGGATCATGACCGCGGTGTTCCAGTTCGGCTGGGGTGCCTCGCTGTTCGGGGTCGACCGCACCGGTCCGATCGAACCGTTCCTGCCGGTCATGCTGTTCGCGATCCTGTTCGGGCTCTCGATGGACTACCAGGTCTTCCTGGTCAGCCGGATGCACGAGGAGTGGCGGCACACCGGCGACAACCAGGCGGCCATCACCCGCGGGCAGGCCGAGACCGGCCGGGTCATCACCGCCGCTGCGATGATCATGGTCGCGGTGTTCGTCGCGTTCATCTCCGGCGGCGAGCGGGTCATCGAGGAGATCGGCCTCGGCCTCGCGACCGCGATCGCCCTCGATGCCCTGGTGATCCGCACCGTGCTGGTGCCGGCCGCTATGCACCTGTTCGGCCGGTGGAACTGGTGGCTGCCGCGGTGGCTCGACCGGATCGTGCCGCACGTCGCCATCGACCCGCCCGAAGACGACGAAGCCGGCGCAGTAGGTTGCCGCCATGTCAGCAGAGCAGCCGTCGGTTCTGGTCAGCCGTGACGCGGGCGTCGTCACCGTCACGCTCAACCGGCCGCACAAGAAGAACGCGATCGACGGCGTCACCTGGGGCCTGCTGCAGCAGACGTTCGACGAGGTCGAGCGCAGCCGCGACGACCGGGTCCTCGTCATCACCGGCGCGGGCGGGGACTTCTGCTCCGGGGCGGACCTGACGTCACTGTCGGACGACGACCACGGGTTGCGCCGGATGCGGCGCATCGGCGACGTCGCGCTGACGCTGCACCGGCTGACCAAGCCCACGATCGCGCGGATCGACGGGGTCGCCGCGGGCGCCGGCATGAACCTTGCGCTCGGCTGTGACCTCATCGTCGCCTCCGACCGCTCCCGGTTCGCGGAGATCTTCGCTAAGCGCGGGCTCTCGGTCGACTTCGGTGGGTCGTGGCTGCTGCCGAGGCTGATCGGCCTGCACAGGGCCAAGGAGCTGTGCCTGCTCGCGGACATCATCAGCGCTCAGCAGGCCGCCGACATGGGTCTGGTCAACCGGGTGGTCCCGGTCGACCAGCTCGACGAGGTGGTGGGCGACTGGGCGAGCCGGCTCGCCTCCGGCCCACCGATCGCGCTTATGTCGACGAAGCGCCTGCTGAACAACGCGTTCGAGGTGACGATGGAGCAGGCGCTCGACGACGAGGCCCGCACGCAGACCGCCAACTTCGGCACCGAGGACACCGTCGAGGCGTTCGCCGCGTTCGCGGCCAAGCGAGAGCCGACGTTCACCGGAAAGCCGATCACCGCGCGCTGAGGAGCCGCCGACATGCAGTGGAACTTCGCCGACACCTGGGACGCCGTCGCCGCCGCGGTACCCGACCGGGCCGCCGTCGTGCACGGGGAGCGCCGGGTCAGCTGGGCCGAATTCGAGCGTCGCTCGGCCGCCCTCGCCGCCGCGCTGCTGGACGCCGGGCTCGGCCGGCAGGCGAAGGTCGGCACCTACCTCTACTCCCGGCCGGAGTACCTCGAGACCTACTACGCGGCGTTCAAAGCCTCCCTGGTGCCGTTCAACGTCAACTACCGCTACAAGGCCGACGAGGTCCTCTACATCTTCGACAACGCCGACGCCGAAGCCGTCGTCTTCGGCGCGTCGTTCACACCCCTGCTGGAGGAGATCCGCGACCGGCTTCCCGCCGTACGCCTCTGGATCTGCGTGCCGGAAGCCGGTCACGACGTGCCGTCCTGGGCGACCTCGTACGACGACGTGGCGTCGAGCGGCCGGCGGCCCGAGCAGGCGGTCGAGCGCGGCGGCGACGACATCTTCTTCCTCTACACCGGCGGCACTACCGGGATGCCGAAGGCCGTCATGTGGCGCCAGGACGATGTGGCGCAGCTCATGGGCGGGGGCGGCAACGCCTTCCTCGGCGAGACGCCCGCCGAGTCCCTCGACGAGGTGCGCGAACGGGTGCGCGGTCGCGAGGTGCCCCAGGTCCACGTGCCGGCCTGCCCGCTCATGCACGGCACCGGGCTGTTTACCTGCTACCAGACGTTCCTGCTCGGCGGCACGGTCGCGCTGCTGACGTCGACGTCGTTCAAGGCGCAGGAGCTGCTCGACGTGACGCAGCGGGAGCGGGCCACGTCATGGGCGATCGTCGGCGACCCGTTCGCGCGGCCGGTCCTCGAGGCGCTCGACGCGCAGCCGGGCCACTGGGACATCTCCTCGTTGCTGGTCGTCGGCTCGTCGGGTGCGATGTGGAGCGAGCCGATCAAGCGCGGGCTGCTCAAGCACCACCCGGGCATGATCCTCGTCGACGCGTTCTCCTCGTCCGAGGCGGTCAGCATGGGCGCCTCGATCAGCACCGGCGGCGACGCGGCACAGACCGCGAAGTTCACCGCCAACCCGCGCACCCGCGTGCTGCGGCCCGACGGCACCCCGGTCGAGCCGGGGTCGGGCGAGGTCGGTGTGGTCGCGGTCGACTCGTTCCTGCCGCTCGGCTACTACAAGGACCCGGAGAAGACCGGCCGCACGATCGTGCAGTACGGCGACAAGCGCTACGTGCTCTCCGGCGACATGGCGACCGTCGACGCCGAGGGCCAGATCAACGTGCTGGGCCGCGGCTCGGTCTGCATCAACACCGGCGGCGAGAAGGTCTTCCCCGAGGAGGTCGAGGAGGTCCTCAAGGAGGTCCCCGGCGTCCGCGACGCGCTGTGCATCGGCGTGCCGGACCAGCGCTGGGGCGAGGCCGTCACCGCAGTCGTCGAGGCGGAGGGCGACGTCGACCCGGCCGAGGTCATCGCGCACGTGAAGAGCCGGCTGGCCGACTACAAGGCGCCCAAGCACGTGCTGCTCGGTCCGGTCGGGCGCAGCCCGTCGGGCAAGGCCGACTACGCGGCGACCAAGAAGTGGGCGGTCGACCAGCTGTCGACCTCCTCCTGACCCGCGATGGCGGAGGTACGACGGGAGTGGGTCTCGCTGCCGTCCCCGACCTCGGCCCGGGCCGGGCACGGCAGCAACCCCTGCCAGGGGCTCTACCACTCGGTCGCTGACCGGCCCGCGGTCGCCTTCATCGCCACGCACTACAACGTCGACTTCGCCGAGCACTACCTGGCCGACTACCTCGCGGCCCGCGGCCACGGGTTCCTCGGCTGGAACACGCGGTTCCGGGGCAACGAGGCCTTCTTCCGGCTGGAGCCGGCGCTGGTCGACATCGGAGTCGGGGTGCGGTGGCTGCGAGAGGTCGCCGGCGCCTCCCGGGTCGTGATCCTCGGCAACTCCGGGGGCGGTTCGCTGATGGCGGCCTACCAGGCACAGGCGGCCGACTCCGGGATGCCGGCGGCCGACCTCTACGTCTCGCTGAACTCGCACCCCGGGCGCCCGCAGGTGCTGACGTCGTGGCTCGACCCGTCGGTGGTCGAGGAGAACGACCCGCTGTCGGTCGACCCCTCGCTGGACATGTTCGACCCCTCGCACGGGCCGCCCTACGCGCCGGACTTCGTCGACGGCTACCGCGCGGCCCAGGCGGAGCGCAACCACCGGATCACCGCCTGGGCGCTGGCCGAGCTCGACCGGCTGGCGGCCGGCGGAGCCTGGGACCGGATGTTCTGCGTGCCGCGGACCTGGGCGGACCTGCGGTTCGCCGACCTGTCGCTGGACCCGTCGGACCGCCGGCCCGGCTGCTACGGCGGCGACCCGCGGACGGTCAACTACAGCCCCTTCGGCCTGGCGCACGTCTGTTCGCTGCGGTCGTGGCTGGCGATGTGGAGCCTGGCCGAGTCGGAGTGCGGTGGCGCGCCGCACCTGCGCCGGATCGGCGTACCTGCCCTCGTCGTGCAGTCGACCGCCGACCGCGGCGTCTACCCCTCCGACGCGCGCGAGATCCACGCCTCACTCGGGTCCGTGGACAAGTCCTTGGAGTTCCTGCCGGGGGAGCACTACTTCGAGGACGGCGGCCGGGACGAGGTCGCCGATCTCATCGCCGCCTGGGTGGCTGACAGGGGCTGATCGCCGGTTTCGACGGCGCCTGACGCGAATGTCAGCTAGGTCCTTGCAGCGCCATCGGTGCGTGGGTAGCGTCGGCCCATGGCCGATGACCGGAACCCTGAGTTCGAGCTCCGCGGGATCAACCACCTGGCGCTCGTCTGCCGGGACATGAAGCGCACCGTCGACTTCTACACCGGCGTGCTCGGGATGCCGCTCACGAAGACGATCGAGCTGCCGTTCGGAATGGGGCAGCACTTCTTCTTCGACATCGGCAACGGTGACTCGCTGGCGTTCTTCTGGTTCCCCAACGCGCCCGAGCCGGCGCCGGGCGTCGCCGCTCCGTCGGCGCTCCCGGGGGCGGGCGAGCTGGCAACGGCGATCGGCTCGATGAACCACGTCGCTTTCGACGTGCCGCCGGAGCGCATCGACGACTACCTCGTCAAGCTCCGCGAGAAGGGCATCGTGGCCGCCGACATCATGAACCACGACGACAGCGAGCTCGGGGTCAGCGCCCAGCCGCACGAGGGCACCTTCGTCCGGTCGATCTACTTCTTCGACCCGGACGGGATCCTGTTGGAGTTCGCGGCGTGGACCCGGGCCCTGGGTCCGCAGGACGTCCGGCACGAGCCGGCCTCCGCCGCCGACCGCCAGGTCGTCGCCGCTACGTCTTGACCTGCTTGGTCGCGCACGTGATGCAGGTGCGGGCGACCGGACGCGCCTCGAGCCGGGCGGGTGCGATCGGCTTGCCGCAGCTCTCGCAGACGCCGTAGCCACTGCTGTCGATCCTCGCCAGCGCCTCGTCTATGTCCGCGAGGTGCGTGCGTGCCTGGTCCAGCAGCGCCGCGGTCGCGGCCCGCTCGAACGCGATCGTCGCGCCCTCCGGATCGTGTTCGTCGTCCGTGGCCACACCGGCCGTTGCCTGCACGATCGTGTCGAAGTCGTGGGTGAGCGCCTCGATCCGCTGCCGCGTCGTTGCGCGGTCTTCGAGCAGCAGCAGGCGCAGCTGCGCATGGTCGGCCACGTCTGCGTGAACGGCCGCCTACCCGCATCCGGTTCCAGCACCGCGGTTGCCGGGGCTCGGTCATGAGTCCGAGCGGACGTCCAGACCCAGTGCCGTGGCGATCACGACCGCTTGCTGCCACGTGATGATCGCGTCGTGCAGCTCGACCGTGGTCGGGTCGACCGCGGCCAGGTCCGAGCCGCGCAGGTCGCAGCCCTGCAGGTTGGCCTTGTTCAGCACCGAGCCCGACAGGTCGGTGCTGGTCAGCGTGGCACCGTCGAGGCGGGCGCCGGTCAGCTCTGCCTCGCGCATCCGCACCCCGTCGATCGAGGCGGTGTGCAGGTCTGCCCGGGTCAGGTCCACGAACGACCAGTCGCCGCCGCCGACCTTCAGCTGCGCAAAGCTGCAGTGCTCGAAAGAGCTGCCGACCAGCTTGCAGTCCCTGAACGTCGTGTCGAAGAAGTTGCAGCCGGTGAACCGGCAGTTGAGGAACGCCGAGCCGCGGTGGCTCGACACGTTGAGCCGCACGTTGCGGAACGTGCACTCCTCGAAGACCGCGCCCTCGGAGGTGATCTCGGTCATGTCGACGTCGAGGTAGGCGACGTTCTCCGCCCGCTCGCCGACAACGGCGCGACCCTCCCAGTCCTCGTCACGGACGGTGGTGAGGACCGGGAGCGGAGCGCGCGCCATCTACGCCCTGCGCAGCACGAGCCGCACGCCGTCGTTGTCCTCCGGCGCCAGCTCCCAGACGCCGGGCGAGACCTCCTTCGCGGCGGGCACGTCGTCGGGGTCGTCCAGGGAGAACGCGATGTGGTGCACGGCCCCGACCCGCGACCCGAGCCACGCGCGTACCGGTGAGCCGGCGGCCGGGCTGACCAGCCGCACCCGCCCCGGGCCCGGCCAGCCGACCAGCACGTAGCGGCCGATCTCGTCGGTGCCCTCGTCGAGCACGCCGCCCGACAGCAGGTCGCAGAACAGCCGCGTGCCGTCGGTCAGGTCGCCGACCACGTGCGTCACGTGCTCCAGGACCGCGGGGCGCGCGCGGCGGGAGGTAGGCAGGTCGGCCGGCGGCGGGCTCGACCAGTCGCCGGCCGCCTGGGCCAGCTGGATCACCACGCCCGGCGCATCCTTCGGGTGCAGGAACGCTTCCTTCCAGTGGTCCGACGACAGGTCGACGCTCACCGGGCGGTAGCCGGCGAGCTCTGCCTGGCCGAGCGCCGAGACGAGGTCGCGGACCTTGTAGGTGAGGTGGTGCGGGCCCGGGCCGTTGCGGTCGAGGAACCGCTGCAGGAAGTCGTTGTGCTCGACCAGGTTCGGTTCGAGCACCTCGAGCCGCATGCCGTTGCCGAACGCGACCTGCGCGGCCGTGAACCCGACCGACTCGCCGCGCGAGATCCATCGCCCGCCGAGGTCGCCGGCGTAGCGCGGCCACGCGCCGTCCTGGTCGTAGGTCGCGACGGCGACGTGGTCGAGCTGGATTCCCTGGATTCCCGAGCCGGTGGTCACGGGGTGCCAGCGTACCTAGTGGTCCGGCCCGCGACCGACCGTGGAGCGACGACCAGCCACGCGGCGATGACCGCGCCGATCGCGCCCGAGACCAGCAGCGGCACCTGCCCGTCACCGCCCCAGGCGAGGCCCGCCCACACGCCGGCGAGCAGCACGGCCGCCCCGATCGCGCCCTGGAAGACGCCCTGCGCACTGCCCTGCCGGCCGTCCGGGACCAGCGTCGAGATCCACGCCTTGCCCACGCCGTCGGTGAAGGCCGTGAACGCGCCGTAGACCGTCAGCAGCACCCACGCGGCGGCGTGGTCGCGCGTCGCGCCGAGTCCGACGTACGCCGTGGCGAAGAACAGCAACCCGGCACCGAAGACCCGCGCCCGCGGCCAGCGGTCCGACAGCGCGCCGGCCGGGTAGGACAGCGCGGCGTAGACCGCGTTGTAGGTGATGTAGGCGCCGATGATGGTGGCGAGACCGAAGCCGATGTCGTGCAGCCGCAGCAGCAGCAGCGCGTCGGGAAAGTTGACCAGGCTGAACGCCGTCAGCACCAGGACCACCCGCCAGAACGACGGCGACAGCTGCTCCACCGCGGCGGCCGATGGTGCGCCCACGGGCGGCGTCTCGCCGGCGGTCTTGGCGGTGCCCACGCGACGTGCCGCGACCGGCGGGCCATTCTCGCGGACCGCCGCGACGAGCAGGACGCTGAGTACGGCGGGAGCTATGGCGATCAGCAACAGCGGGCGGATGTGGTGGTCGAGCAGCTCGTAGACCGCGAGCCCGAGGCCCGGCCCTACGACCGCGCCCATCGTGTCGGCCATCCGGTGGAAGCCGATCGCGCGCCCCCGGGCCTCCCGCGGGATGCCGACGACCAGCAGGGCGTCGCGTGGCGTGCCCCGCACCCCCTTCCCGAACCGGTCGACGACTCGGCCGGCCAGCACGACCGGCCAGACCGTGGCGACCGCGACCAGCACCTTGCCCAGCGCGGCCAGCCCGTAGCCGGCGCCGATCAACGGCCGGCGGCGCACCCGGTCGGCGACCCGGCCGGCGACGAGCTTGGTGACGGCGGCGACGCCCTCCGCCATTCCTTCGATCGCACCCACGACGGCCGCGGGCGCGCCCAGCGTGACGGTCAGGAAGATCGGCAGCACCGGGTAGACGAGCTCGCTCGCGGCGTCCTGCAGGAAGCTCACGCCGGACAGCACGACGAGGTTGCGGGTCAGCCACGGACGGCGCTCGGTCACGAGGCGACAGCCTGGCACCGGCCACAATGGATCCGTGCAGCGCGTCGACGATCCTGCCGATCCGCGTGTCGCCGACTACGTGTCGCTGACCGACGTCGCGCTGCGGCGCCGCCTCGAGCCGGCCGAGGGGTTGTTCATCGCCGAGGGCGTGCAGGTCGTCGAGCGCGCACTGCGCGCGAGCTACCGGTTGCGGTCGGCGCTCGTCAGCAGCAAGGCGGTCGACCTGCTGCGCCCGCTGCTCGCCGGCGCGGACGTGCCGGTCTTCGTGGCCGACCCCGACGTGATCCGCCTGGTGGCCGGCTTCCACGTCCACCGTGGCGTGCTGGCGTCGTTCGCCCGCAAGCCGCTGCTTTCGGTCGACCAGGTCCTGAGCAGTGCGCGGCGGGTCGTGGTGCTCGAGGACACGAACAACCCGACGAACCTCGGCGCGGTGGCCCGCAGCGCTGCTGCACTCGGGATGGACGCATTGCTGCTCAGCCCGGAGTGCGCCGACCCGCTCTACCGCCGGGCGGTCCGGGTGTCGATGGGCGAGGTCTTCGCCCTGCGCTACGCCCGCGTCGACGTCTGGCCGGAGGGGCTCGCGGCCCTGCGCGACCACGGCTTCCGGCTGCTCGCGCTCACCCCCGACCCGCAGGCGGCACCGATCGGTGCGGTCGAGCTCGGTGACCGCGTCGCCGTCCTCCTGGGGGCCGAGGGGCCGGGGTTGTCCGCCGGGGCCATGGCGCGCTGCGACGAGCGCGTGCGCATCCCGATGGCGCCGGGCGTCGACTCGCTCAACGTCGCGGCGGCGGCCGCCATCGCGTTCCACGTCGTCGGTCGTGGGGAGGAGCCCCGCCATGAGTGAGATCACCGTGCTCCCGCAGCTCGGCCCCGTGGCCCCGACCGGGCGGCAGTACGCCCTGCGCCACGGCGACCTCCGGGCGACCGTCGTCGAGGTCGGCGGGGCGCTGCGGGAGCTCACCGTCGGCGGCCGCCCGCGTCTGGACGGCTACGCCGAGCACGAGCCGGTCATCGGCGCCCGCGGCCAGTCGCTCATCCCGTGGCCCAACCGGCTGCGCGACGGCACCTACGAGTGGGACGGCGACCGGCACCAGGTGCCGCTGACCGAGCCCGACACGCACAACGCGATCCACGGCCTCGTGCGCTGGGCCGGCTGGACCGCGAGCGAGCACAGCGACACCGCCGTGACCATGCGGCACCGGCTCTACCCCCAGCCGGGCTGGCCGTTCGCGCTCGACCTGGAGATCGCTTACACACTGGACGACGCCGGGATCACCGTCACCACGTCCGCGCGCAACCTCGGGACCGTCGCCTGCCCCTACGGCACCGGCGCCCATCCCTACCTCAGCGTCGGCGAGAGCCACGTCGACGGTTGCCGCCTGCGGGTGGCCGCCGACCGCTACATCCCGACCGACGATCGCGGCCTCCCGGTCGGGGTCGAGCCGGTCGAGGGCACGGCCTACGACTTCCGCGAGCCGCGGCTGATCGGCGACACCTCGGTCGACGTCGCCTTCACCGGCGTACGCCGCGACGCCGACGGCCGGCTGCGCACGCGGCTCGTCGCGCCCGACGGCACCACCGCGACCTTGTGGCAGGACGAGAGCTACCCCTACGTCGAGATCTTCACCGGCGACACGCTGCCCGCGAGCAAGCGGCGCACCGGTGTCGGGGTCGAGCCGATGACGATGCCGCCCAACGGGCTCGGCAGCGGCACCGACGTCATCCGGCTCGAGCCCGGCGCGACCCATCGCGCGCAGTGGGGGATCGAGCCCTAACCCCTAACCCCTTGGCACATAACGGACGAACCACCACTGAAACGCAGTGCCGAGGAGGTACCGGACGCGACAATCGGGCTCGCGGAGCGACCGGTTGGCTGGGCCGGGAGAGTGAACGTCGTATCTTTCACTGCGTGCATGCGGAGACGTCGCTGCCCTGCGACCCGTCCAGTGTGCGCGTCGCACGCCAGTTCGTCACCGCCGAGCTCGCCGAAGCGGGTTTCCCTGACACCGCCTTCGCGGCCACGCTCCTGGTCAGCGAGCTGATCACCAACGCCGTCCTGCACGCCGGCACCGAGATCAGGCTGGTCATCGACGGCGGCGGCGACCACATCCGCATCGCCGTCCACGACGGCAGCGACCGCGCTGTCCGGCGCCGGCGGCACAGCCTCGACGCGGCCACCGGCCGCGGGCTGATGATGGTCGACCAGCTGGCCGTCGACTGGGGCGTCGAGAAGACCCCGCCCGGCAAGGCGGTGTGGTTCACGCTGCCGACGAGTGGCGAGGCGATCGCCGGCGCGGAGCCCGACCTCGACATGTTCCTCGCGTTCGACGAGTCGCTCGGCTGAGCCGGACCCCGACGGATAGCAGCCCGGTCACGCGGGCACCATCGCAGCCGTGCCGGAGATCCCGACCGCCGAACTCGCGCCCTTGCTGCGGGTCGCCCAGGCCGGCCGGCTGCTGACCGCGGCCGGTCTGGTGGCGCCGGTGCGCCCCGACCGGTTGCTGCGCATGGGCCTGGCACTGGCCCACTGGGGGCTGACCCCGGCGGCCGCCTACGCCGCGGCGGCCGCCCGCTGCCCCGACCGGGTCGCCATCGTCGACGACCGCGGCAGCCTGACCTTCGCCGAGGTGCACCGGCGCAGCAACGCGGTCGCGCACGGCCTGGCCGGCTTGGGCATCCGCAGCGGTGACGCCGTCGCGATCCTCGCCCGCAACTCCGCGCAGCTCGTCCTCGCGCAGGTGGCGGCCGCCAAGCTCGGCGCCGACGTGGTCTACCTCAACACCGGATTCGGCGCCCCCCAGCTCGCCGCCGTGCTGCGCGAGGAGCACGTCGCGCTGGTCATCGCCGACGAGGAGTTCCACGACCTGGTCGGCGAGGCCGCTCCGGCGCGTCCCCTCGTGCACGCCTGGCGCGACGGAGGCCGTCGCCCGGATGCCCCGTTGGGGCTCGACGACCTCGCGCGCGGCGACGACAGCGACCCGCCGCCGCCGCGCCGTACCGGCCGGCACGTGCTGCTGACCAGCGGTACGACGGGCACGCCGAAGGGCGCCGCCCGGGACCTGCCGGCCAGTGCCGCGGCGCTCGAGCCGCTCGTCGCGCTGCTGTCGGCGATCCCGCTGCGGGCGCGCGAGACGACGGTGGTCGCCTCGCCGATGTTTCACGCCTGGGGCTTCGCGCACCTGGCGTTCGGCCAGCTGCTCGAGTCGACGCTGGTGACCAGCCGCCGCTTCGACCCGGAGCGGACCCTCGCCCTCGTCGAGGAGCACCGGGCGGAGGTCCTGGCCGCCGTCCCGGTGATGCTGGCGCGGATGCTCGCGCTGCCGCCGGAGCAGCGTCACGACCTCTCGTCGCTGCGGGTGGTTGCGCTCTCCGGCTCGGCGCTCCCGGTCGAGCTCGGCCGCCGCTGGATCGAGACCTATGGCGCGAACCTCTACGACCTCTACGGGTCCACAGAGGTCGCCTACGCCAGCGTGGCGACGCCGCAGGACATGCGAGAGGCACCCGGATCGGTCGGCCGCCCGCTCGCCGGCGTGCAGGTGCGGATCGTCGACGACGGGGGGCGCGACGTCCCACCGGGCGAGACGGGTCGCATCTTCGTCGGCAACGCCCTCTCGTTCTCCGGCTACACCGGCGGGACGGACAAGCAGCGGCTCGACGGCCTGGTCGCCTCCGGTGACGTCGGCCGCATCGACGCCGACGGGCGGCTGTGGATCGAGGGCCGCGACGACGACATGATCGTCTCCGGCGGCGAGAACGTCTTTCCCGGCGAGGTCGAAGAGCTGCTGCGCACCCACCCCGCCGTCGCCGACGTCGCCGTCGTCGGCGTGCCGGACGAGGAGTTCGGCCAGCGCCTCGTCGCGCACGTCGTACGCCGGGACGACGTCACCGTCGATGCGCTGCGTGCGCACGTGAAGGCGTCGCTGGCCAACTACAAGGTGCCGCGCGAGGTCCGGTTCCTCGACGAGCTGCCGCGCAACGAGACCGGCAAGGTGCTCAAGCGGGTGCTTCGGGAGAGCTGACGTGCTCGAACTCCGCCGCCAGCGCCGGGTCTCCCGGTGACAGCTTGAGCGCCTCGTCGGGCAGCTCCCGGCGCACCCGCGCCCAGTGCTCGCGCGCCTCGACCACGCTCGCCACCTCGAGCACGTCGCCGTCGCGCACCAGCGGCACGTGCAGCGGGCGCTCGTCGCGGCGCGCCCCGGGTGCGGCGCCGGCGTAGACCACCTCACCGACCGCTCGGCCGTTGGGGTCGAGGCGGCGCGCGGCCCACTTCCGCCCGCCCACCGACGCCTTGCCGACCGACTTCTTCGCCACCGGCTCGCACGGGCCATCGGGGGTCAGCGACCGCGCGACCAGCTTGTAGACGAACCCCGCCGTCGGCACACCGGCGCCGGTCACCACCGAAGTACCGACGCCGTAGGAGTCGACCGGCGCGGCGGCCAGCGCGGCGATCGCATGCTCGTCGAGGTCACTGGTCACGACGATCTTCGTCTCGTGGGCGCCGAGCGAGTCGAGCAGCTCGCGGGCCCGCCTGGCCTCGGCGAGCAGGTCGCCGCTGTCCAGCCGGATCGCGCCGAGCCCCGGCCCGGCGACCTCCACCGCGGTGCGGATGCCCTGCTCCACGTCGAAGGTGTCGACGAGCAGCGTGGTGCCGGCCCCCAGGGTCTCGACCTGGGCGGTGAACGCCGCTCGCTCGTCGGCGTGCACCAGCGTGAACGCGTGCGCGCTGGTGCCGGTCGTCGGGACACCGAAGCGCGCACCCGCCGCGAGGTTCGACGTGGCGGTGAACCCGGCGACGTACGCCGCCCGCGCGGCCGCCACCGCCGCCTGCTCGTGCGTGCGGCGGGAGCCCATCTCGATGCACGTGCGCCCGCCCGCGGCGCAGACCATCCGGGCGGCCGCCGACGCGATCGCGCTGTCGGCGTTGAGCACCGACAGCACCAGCGTCTCGAGCAGCACCGCCTCGCCGAAGGTGCCCTCCACCACCAGCACCGGAGAGCCCGGGAAGTAGGCCTCGCCCTCGGCGTAGCAGTCGATCGAGCCGGTGAACCGGTAACGCGCGAGCCACTCGCAGGTCGGGCCGTCGACGACTCCGGCCGAGCGCAGGAAGTCGAGTGCGTCGTCGTCGAAGCGGAACCGCGCCAGGTCCTCGGCGAGCCGTCCGATCCCGGCCAGCACCCCGTAGCGGCGCCGGCCCGGCAGCGAGCGGGCGAAGACCTCGAACACCGCACGGTGGTCGGCCACGCCGCTGCGCAGTGCCGCGGCCAGCATCGTCAGCTCGTAGTGGTCGGTCAGCAGCGCGGTCGACGGGGGCGGGCCGGTCACGTGGGCCAGCGTACGAGGCCGCGACGCCGCCCCCGACGCGTGCGAGCATGGGGATCCGTGGCAGGCATGGGTCAGGGCGGCACCATCGCCCCCGAGCGCGTCGACGCACCCGACGAGGTCGTCGAGCGGGACCGGCCGTGGCTGACGATCGTGTGGAACGACCCGATCAACCTCATGTCCTACGTGACCTGGGTGTTCCAGCAGGTGTTCGGCTACAGCCGGGAGAAAGCGACCAAGCTCATGCTCGACGTGCACCACAAAGGCAAGGCGGTGGTCTCCTCCGGCACCCGCGAGCAGATGGAGGCGGACGTGGCCCGGCTGCACGCGCACGGCCTCTGGGCGACGCTGCAGCAAGACAAGTGAGCGCCGGCGTGGCCGGATCCGTCGTGGGGCTGCGGGCGGGGTGGTGCAGGTGAGCAACCGCTTCCGGCGCACCCGCGCCGGCATCGAGGCGAAGTTCGGCGCGGCAGAGGCGGCGGCGCTGCGCCGCCTGTTCACCGAGCTCGTGGACCTGCTCGACGACGGCGACCCCGCTTCCGCCAGCGCCGACCCGCTGGAGCGGCTGTTCGCCGAGAGCAAGGAGCGCAGCCGGCCCGACGACCCGGTGCTGGCCCGGCTGCTGCCCGACGCCTACGCCGACGACGAGGCGGCGTCGAGCGAGTACCGCCGGCTGACCGAGGGCGACCTGCGGGCCGGCAAGGTCGCCGCCGCCAGCGCGGCCCTGGCCAGCCTGCAGCTCGCCGACGACGGTCGGGTCCGCCTCGACGGCGAGGGCGCGCAGGCCTGGCTCTCGGCGCTCAACGACCTGCGACTGTCGCTCGGCACGCGGTTCGAGGTCACCGAGGACCTGCACGAGGAGGTCGAGCGGATGCCGTCCGACGACCCGCGGCTGCCCGGCCTGTCGGCGTACCTCTGGCTCGGCTGGTTGCAGGAGACGCTCGTGCAGGCGGTCGCCGGCTGGTAGTCGTTCCGTAGGCTGGCCGGGTGCTGGTGATCTCCCGCGGCATCTACGACGCGATCGTCGCGCATGCCCGCCGCGACCATCCCGACGAGGCGTGCGGCGTGGTCGCCGGCCCGGCGGGCAGCGACCGTCCGGTCCGGTTCGTGGAGATGCTCAACGCGGAGCGGTCGCCGACGTTCTATCGCTTCGACCCGCAGGAGCAGCTGCGGGTCTGGCGCGAGATGGACGACCGCGACGAGGAGCCGGTCGTCATCTACCACTCGCACACCGCGACCGAGCCCTACCCGTCGCGCACCGACATCTCCTACGCCGCCGAGCCGGGCGTCCACTGGGTGCTCGTCTCGACCCGCGACCCCGACCGGGAGGAGCTCCGGTCCTTCCGCATCGTCGACGGGCAGGTCACCGAGGAGGACGTGCAGGTCGTCCCCGCCTACGACGGCACACCGGAATCAGCGACCGCCTGACGCGGTTGCCACAATCAGCAGACGTCCGCACCGCCACCCAGGAGAACCCGGCCATGGCCATCGAGGTCCGCATCCCGACGATCCTTCGCACCTACACCGGCGGAGAGAAGACCGTCGAGGCGAAGGGCGACACGTTGGGCGCCCTCATCGACGACCTCGACGCGCGCCACGACGGCATCAAGGGCCGGCTGATCGGCGATGACGGCAAGCTCAACCGGTTCGTCAACATCTACCTGAACGACGAGGACGTCCGCTTCCTCGGTGGGCTCGAAACCGCGCTGTCCGACGGCGACTCGGTGACGATCCTCCCGGCGGTGGCCGGCGGCTGAGCCGCCGACACAGACGATGGCCCGCTACGACTCGCTGCTCGACGCGCTCGGGAACACACCGCTCGTCGGCCTGCCCAACCTCTCGCCGTCGGCCGACGTCCGGCTGTGGGCCAAGCTCGAGGACCGCAACCCGACCGGCTCGATCAAGGACCGGCCGGCGTTCTACATGGTCGAGCAGGCCGAGAAGGAGGGCCGGCTCACCCCCGGCTGCACGGTGCTCGAGCCCACCTCGGGCAACACCGGCATCTCGCTGGCGATGGTCTGCAAGCTCAAGGGCTACCGGCTGATCTGCGTCATGCCGGAGAACACCTCGATCGAGCGCCGGCAGCTGCTCGAGATGTACGGCGTGGAGATCATCTCCTCGCCCGCCGCGGGTGGCTCCAACGAGGCCGTCGCCGTCGCCAAGCGGCTCGCCGAGGAGCAGCCCGACTGGGTGATGCTCTACCAGTACGGCAACCCCGCCAACGCTCAGGCGCACTACGAGACGACCGGCCCCGAGATCCTCGCCGACCTGCCGACGATCACGCACTTCGTCGGCGGGCTCGGCACGTCGGGCACGCTGATGGGGGTCGGGCGCTACCTGAAGGAGCACGCGCCGGGCTGCCGGATCGTCGCCGCCGAGCCCCGTTACGGCGACCTGGTCTACGGGCTGCGCAACGTCGACGAGGGGTTCGTCCCCGAGCTCTACGACGCGAGCGTGCTCGACACCCGCTACTCCGTCGAGTCGGGCGACGCGTTGCGCCGCACCCGCGAGCTGGTCGAGAAGGAGGGCATCTTCGCGGGCATCTCGACCGGCGCGATCCTGCACGCCGCGATCGGTCAGGCCGAGCGGGCGGTGCGCGACGGGGTGCGGGCCGACGTCGCGTTCACCGTCTGCGACGGCGGGTGGAAGTACCTCTCGACCGGGGCCTACAGCGGAACACTCGAGCAAGCCACGGAACGTCTCGAAGGTCAACTGTGGGCCTGACCACACCGATCGGCGCGAGCTAGGCGGTTACGCTGCACGGGTGGATGCGCCGATCGGGATCTTCGACTCCGGCGTCGGCGGCCTGACCGTCGCGCGGGCGATCCTCGACCAGCTTCCGCACGAGCCGGTCGTCTACGTCGGCGACAACGCCCGCGGCCCCTACGGCCCGCGGCCGCTCGCGCAGGTGCGGCAGTTCGCACTCGAGGTGATGGACGGCCTCGTCGACCAGGGCGTGAAGATGCTGGTCATCGCGTGCAACTCGGCGTCGAGCGCCTCGCTGCGCGACGCGCGGGAGCGTTACGACATCCCGGTGGTCGAGGTCATCTACCCCGCCGTACGCCGGGCCGTCGCGGCCACCCGCAACGGCAAGGTCGGCGTCATCGGCACGGTCGCCACCATCACCAGCCGCTCCTACGACGACGCGTTCGCCGCCGCACCGCAGGTCGAGCTGACCAGCGTCCCGTGCCCGCGTTTCGTCGAGTTCGTCGAGCGCGGCGACACGTGGAACGACGAGCTGCTCTCGGTCGCCGAGGGTTACCTCGGGCCGATCGTCGATGCGGGCTGCGACACGCTCGTGCTCGGCTGCACCCACTACCCGCTGCTCACCGGCGTCATCGCCTACGTCGTCGGCGACACGGTCAGCCTGGTCTCCAGCGCCGAGGAGACCGCCAAGGACGTCTACCGGGAGCTGGCCCGCGCGGGTCTCTTTCGCGACGAGAAGCTGCCACCTCCCGTGCACCGGTTCCTCGCCACCGGCGACCCGGAGGGCTTCGCCCGCCTGGGGCGGCGCTTCCTCGGCCCGGAGATCGGCGCCGTCGACCGCACCGCGCCGCTGCTCGCCGTCGCCGAGGGCTCCGTCGCCGTGGGGCGTAGCTGACGTGCAGCTGACCATCCTCGGCTGCTCCGGCACCTTTCCGGGTCCGACCTCGCCCTGTTCGTCGTACCTGTTCGAGGCCGAGGGCTACCGGCTGCTCGTCGACGTCGGCAACGGCGCCACCGGGTCCCTGCAGGCCTGCTGCGACCTGCTCGACATCGACGCGATCGTGGTCAGCCACCTGCACGGCGACCACTACCTCGACCTGATCAACTACACCTACGTCCGCCGCTACCACCCGCGGGGAACGCCGCCGCCGCTGCCGGTCTACGGCCCGCCCGGCATCCGGCACCACATCGACAGCGCGTTCGGCGGGGGCGCCGACGACCTGCTCGACACGGCCTACGCGTTCACCGAGCTGCACGACCACCGCACCGAGCTCGGCCCGTTCACCGTCGACTTCCTGCAGATGGAGCACCCGGTCGAGACCTACGGGATGCGCATCACCGACGGCGGCGGCCTGATCGCCTACTCCGCCGACACCGGCGCGACCGACCGGCTGGTCGACGTGGCCCGCGACGCCGACCTGTTCCTCTGCGAGGCCAGCTACCTCGACGGTGACGACAACCCGCCGGGTGTCCACCTCACCGGCCGCGAGGCCGGCACCTACGCGGCCCGCGCCGACGCGCGGCGGCTCTTGCTGACCCACCTGGTGCCGTGGGGCGACGTCTCGCGCACCATGGGGGAGGCGCATGCGGCCTACGACGGTGACGTCACGCTCGCCACGACCCACGCGATGTTCCAGATCTAGAGGAGCCCGGATGCCGCGTCCGGACGACCGCCGTCCCGACAGCCTGCGCGAGGTGGGCATCACCCGCGACTGGCTCGACCACGCCGAAGGCTCGGTGCTGGTGGAGTTCGGCCGCACCCGGGTGCTGTGCGCCGCGAGCGTCACCGAGGGCGTGCCGCGCTGGCGCAAGGGCAGCGGCCTCGGCTGGATCACCGCGGAGTACGCGATGCTGCCGCGGTCCACCCACACCCGCAGCGACCGCGAGTCGGTGCGGGGCAAGATCGGCGGCCGCACCCACGAGATCTCCCGGCTGGTCGGCCGCAGCCTGCGCGCCTGCCTCGACCTCAAGGCGCTCGGCGAGAACACGATCATGCTCGACTGCGACGTGCTGCAGGCCGACGGCGGCACCCGCACCGCGGCGATCACGGGTGCCTACGTCGCGCTCGCCGACGCGGTCGACTGGCTGCGCGGCCGGGGCCGGCTGACGGCCGACCCGCTGACGGCGTCCGTGGCCGCCGTCAGCGTCGGCATCGTCGACGGCGAGCCGCGTCTCGACCTCTGCTACGAGGAGGACGTGCGCGCCGAGACCGACATGAACGTCGTCTGCACCGGCGACGGCCGGTTCGTCGAGGTGCAGGGCACTGCCGAGGGCGAGCCGTTCACCCGCCGGCTGTTCGGCGAGCTGCTCGACCTGGCCGTCGCCGGCTGCGAGGAGCTGACCCGGCTGCAGGCCGACGCGTTGGCGCTGCCGCGGCGGCACGGCCGCCCCCAGCCGACCGGCATGTGATGCGCGTCGTCCTGGCGACGCGCAACCCCGGGAAGATCACCGAGCTGCAGCGCATCCTCGCGGCCTACGGCATCGACCTGGTCGGGCTGCCCGACGACGCCCCGGAGGTGGCCGAGACCGGCGCGACGTTCGCCGACAACGCGCTGCTCAAGGCGCGCGCGGCGGCCGACCGCACCGGGTGCCCGGCGGTCGCCGACGACTCCGGCCTGTGCGTCGACGCGCTCAACGGCATGCCGGGCATCTTCTCCGCGCGCTGGGCCGGCCGGCACGGCGACGACGCGGCCAACCTGCGGCTGCTGCTCGGCCAGCTCGAGGACGTGCCCGACGCGCGGCGCGGCGCGGCGTTCGTCTGCGCCGCCGCCCTGGTGACGCCGGAGGGGCGCGAACAGGTGGTCGAGGGCCGCGTCGACGGCGTACTGATCCACGAGCCGCGGGGGAGCGGCGGCTTCGGCTACGACCCGATCTTCGTGCCGGTGGGCGAGCGCCGGACGACCGCCGAGATGAGCGCCGCGGAGAAGGACGCGATCAGCCATCGGGGCAAGGCATTTCGGGCGCTCGCGCCCCACGTGGCCGCGGTCGCCCGTGCTGCAATGGAGCACCGGGGGTCGTAGCCCAACGGCAGAGGCACGTGCCTTAGGAGCACGCCAGTGCGGGTTCGAGTCCCGCCGACCCCACGAACGATCACGCCCGGCCGGGATTCATGACCTGCGGTGTAACGTTCGCCCGCGACGCCCCGATGGACCCGGCGGCGGATGACGGCGACGTGCAGGAGGCCTTCGCAAAGGGCGCGTGGCCGTCACCCGCCGATTCCGATTATCGGCCCGTTTCCTCGATTGCTGAACGTGTTTGGCCGGACTCGGTCGGCGCGACGAGCCGCAGCGGCTGCTGGGCGTCGGGGTCGACCCCCGCGGCGGCGTAGAGGCCGGCGAACCCGCCCCAGATCAGCGTCGTCAGGTAGTCGGTCAGGCTCGTCCGGCTCATCGGCTGGCGGTCCAGCCACCAGTCACCCGCCGCCTGCACCAGGCCGACGATGCCGTGCCCCCAGGGCTCCGCACCGCCCGAGTCGAGACCGCCCAGCCGTAGCGCGCCGCCCATCGTCCGGGCCAGCTGCGCCGCCACCTGCCCGCTGTACTCGCTCACCGGGTCGTTGCCCGCGGACTCCGCGAAGCGGCGGCGTACGACGAACCGGTAGAGCTCCGGCTCCTCCTCGAGCACCCGCAGGTAGGTGTCGATGACCGCCGCCACGTGCTCGCGGGGGTGCAGCGTGCGGTCGAGCGCGACCGCGATGCCCGCCACGACGTCCTCCGCCACCCGCCGGCCGACCGCGTCGTGCAGGTCGGCCTTGTCGTCGAAGTAGCGGTAGAGCACGGTCTTGCTGGTGCCGGCCTCCGCCGCGATCTCGTCCATGCCGACGCCGGCACCGTGCGCGTGCACGGCCCGGATCGCCGCGTCGACGAGCTCGGTCCGGCGGGTCGTCCGGTGCTCGCGCCACCGGGTGCGTCGGCCGTCCTCGGCCGCCCGGTTCGTGGTGCCTTGACGTTTACGCGTCACGGTACTTATGGTACCAGTAACTCGTAGTACCCAGTAAAGTTGCGCCAGCAACGGAGGTCGTCACGGTGACTGCCACGCTTTCCGAGGACGCTCGTCCCACCGGCCGCGCCCAGGTCGACCCCTCGACCCGGATCGAGCGGCTCGCCGATGCGGCGGGCAAGCGGGTGATCGACCCCGACCGCGACATCCCGGGCGCCCTCGGCGACGGGCAGATCCTCCCCGACGACCTGCTCAGCCTGTGCGACCTCGGCCTCGACCTCACCGCCGAGCAGAAGGCGAAGCTCTCCCGCGAGGAGGTCGCCTCGATGCTCGACATGGGGGCTCGGATGGAGTCGATCCTCAACACCGGGTTCTCGATGATGATCGCCCAGGCCCCCGACCTCACCGACCCGCGGGTGCGCTTCCTGCTGCACGAGATCGGCGAGGAGACCCGCCACCAGCGGATGTTCATCCGGCTGATCGACCAGATCCGCCCCACCGCTGCCGACCCGATGCGCGGCGGGGCGATGATGCGGCGGATCGAGCGGCTGTTCATCAACCGGCAGATCGCCAAGCCCGCGTTCTTCCACGTCCTGGTGCTCGCCGGCGAGGAGATCCCCGACCTGCTCCAGCGGCGCGCGGTCGAGCACGAGGGCACCGACCCGTTCCTGCGCGAGGTCAACCGCTACCACCGCTCGGAGGAGGCGCGGCACCTGTCCTACGCGCGCACGGTGTTCCCCGAGCTGTGGCTCTCGGCCGGCCCGGTCGAGCGGCAGTGGGTGCGCCACGTCGGCCCGCGGGTGATCTCGCAGATGTTCTCCTTCTTCGTGCACCCCGGCGTCTACGCGTCCATCGGACTGCCGGCCTGGCCGACCTGGAAGCAGGTCAACGCGTCCCCGACCCGGCTGCAGATGCGCTACGAGGCGACCCGGCCGATCCTGCAGGTCCTGCTCGACGCCGACGTCTTCGACGGCAAGGCAGTGCCGAGCGGCTGGCGCGAGCTCTGCCACGTCGACGAGGCCGGTCGCCCGCTCGCCTGAGGCGCCCCCGCCGCGCGCGGCTAGCATCGCGCGCATGACGTTGACCTCAGAATCGACTCCGGCCATGTCGCTCGACGACGTGGTCGCCACGCTCACCGCGCCCGGCCAGACCTTCGAGATGGTCGACGAGGACATCCGCGGGGTCCGGCTGCGCACGTGGAAGAACGCCCCGGCCAACCTGCGCCAGCTGCTCGAGCTGTCGCGGCTGCACGGCGACGCGACGTTCCTCGTCTACGAGGACGAGCGGACGACGTTCGAGGAGCACTTCCGCCAGGTGGCGACGATGGCGCACCGGCTGGTCGACCGCTACGGCGTGCGCAAGGGCGACCGGGTCGCGATCGTGATGCGCAACTTCCCGGAGTGGTCCGTCGCATTCTGGGCGGCCGCCGCCGTGGGCGCTGTCGTCGTCCCGCTCAACGCGTGGTGGACCGCACCCGAGCTGGTCTACGGCCTGCGCGACTCGGGCTCGAAGGTGGTCTTCCTCGACGGCGAGCGGACGGAACGCCTGCGCGACGAGCTGCCCGGGCTGGGACTGACCGCGGCCATCGTCGTACGTCCCGAAGGTCCGGTCCCCGACGGCGTCGAGCGCTACGACGACGTGCTGGGCGAGGTCGTGGCCGACGCGACGCTGCCCGACGTGGAGCTCGCGCCAGAGGACGACTCGACGATCTTCTACACGTCGGGGACGACCGGCGAGCCGAAGGGCGCGCTCGGCACCCACCGCAACATCTGCGGCAACCTCATCAGCCTGGCCTACGGCGCGACCGCGGGCGCGCTGCGGCTGGGCAGCGACCCGGCGGCCGCTCCGTCCGACGGGTCGCAGCGGGCCTACCTGCTGTCGGTGCCGTTCTTCCACGCGACCGGCTGCCACTCGATCCTCGTCGCCAACCTGGCCAGCGGCGGCAAGCTCGTGATCATGTACAAGTGGAATGCCGAGCGGGCGCTCGAGCTGATCGAGCGCGAGCGCGTCACGACGTTCGGCGGGGTGCCGACGATGGTGTGGCAGGTGCTCCAGTCGCCCGACTTCGGCTCCCGTGACATCTCCAGCGTGCAGAGCGTCGGCTACGGCGGCGCCCCGGCCCCGCCGGAGCTCGTCCGGCGGATCGAGGAGCTGCTCCCCGGCCGGGTGCCGTCCAACGGCTACGGCCTCACCGAGACCTCGTCGGTCACCACGATGAACTCCGGCATCGACTACCTGCGCAAGCCCGACAGCGTCGGCCGCGCGGTGCCGGTCGTCGACTGCAAGGTGGTCGACCCGTCCGGTGAGGAGCTGCCACTGGGCGAGGTCGGCGAGCTCTGGATCAAGGGGCCCAACGTCGTCAAGGGCTACTGGAACAAGCCGGAGGCCACCGCGGCCGCGATCACCGACGGCTGGCTGCACTCGGGTGACCTGGCGCGGATGGACGACGAGGGCTTCGTCTACATCGTCGACCGGGCGAAGGACATGCTGATCCGCGGCGGCGAGAACATCTACTGCGCCGAGGTCGAGGCCGCGTTGTTCGAGCATCCCGCCGTCTATGACGCTGCTGTCATCGGGATCCCGCACCAGGTGCTCGGCGAGGAGGTCGGCGCGGTGGTGCGGCTCGCCCCCGGTGCGACAGCGACCCAGATGGATCTGCAGCAGCACGTCGCCGAGCGGCTCGCGGCGTTCAAGGTGCCGGTGCAGGTCTGGTTCTTCGACGAGGAGCTGCCGCGCAACCCGGCGGGCAAGGTGCTCAAGCGCGAGCTGCGCGAGCAGGTGCTCGGCGCCTGAGCCTCACAGGTAGTGGCCGAAGCCCGGCGGCTGCTCCTGCTGCTCGCTCTGCGCGGTCGGGAGGCCGGGCGGCGGTTGCAGCCGCTGCAGCTGCAGCGAGGTCTGTACGCCGTTGAACAACCCGGTCAGCCAGCCGACGAGCTGGGCGTGCGCGATCCGCAGCTCCTCGGTCGACGGCGTGGTGCTGTCGTCGGCGAGCGGGAGCTCGAGCCGCGCCAGCTCCTGCTGCAGGGGCGGCTCGACCGCATCGCAGATCTCCTTCAGTGCGCGCTGCCGGGTCGCCCGCAGGCGCTCCCGCGACTCCTCGTCGAGCGGCAGCTCGCGCATCTCGTCGAGAAGGCCGCGCAGCATGCCGGCCATGCGCACCAGCCGGGCCGGATCGTCGGTCGTGCTCGCGATCGGGCTCGGCGCCGCCGGTTGGTCGCTCATGCCGAACCCCTGCCCGCTCCCTCTCCGGGCAAGCGCATCAGGTGGCCGGGGTCCACTGGGCGGGCAGGTGCTTGATGCCGTTGATGAACGACGAGCGCAGCCGGTCGGGCTCACCGGCCGCGTGGATGTCGGGCATCCGGCGGAACAGCTCGCGGAACATCACCGTGATCTCCCGACGCGCCAGGTGGGCCCCCAGGCAGAAGTGCGGGCCGGGCCCGCCGAAGCCGACGTGGGGGTTCGGGTCGCGGGTGATGTCGAAGCGCAACGGGTCGGTGAAGACCTCCTCGTCACGATCCGCCGACCAGTAGTAGAGGAGGACCTTGTCACCCTCCTTGAGCTCGTGACCGCCCTCGAGGGTGTAGTCGCGGGTGACCGAGCGGCGCATCCAGGCGACGGGTGAGGCGTAGCGCACGATCTCCTCGACCGCCGTCGGCGCGTAGCGCTCGAAGTCGGA
>DASSKL010000072.1 GCA_035690485.1 Mycobacteriales bacterium
CACCCGCACGGCAGAGTCGAGCGTCCTCGGACTATGCCGAACTGATGGCTGATGTCCAACAGGCAGGGCTGTTGGAACGCTCACTGCCGAGATGCGTGCCACGGTTGACCGCACTCGCGGTGATGGTCGCCGCGGGAATCCTGATGTTGGTGCGGATCGGTGACTCCTGGTGGCAACTCGCGACGGCGCTGTATTTCGGGGTGGTGTTCGTGCAGCTCGGCTTCCTCGGTCATGACGCGGGGCACCAGCAGATCTTCCGAGCCAAGAGGTGGAACGATCGCTTCGGGCTCGTCGTCTCCAACCTCGGTGTCGGCCTCAGCTACGGCTGGTGGGTCGACAAGCACAACCGGCACCATCGCAACCCCAACGAAGTCGGACGTGATCCGGACGTGGAGCGAAACATCCTGGCCTGGAACAGCCCGCAGGCGAGCCAGCAGCGCGGGCTGCTCCGCGTCATCGCTAGCCACCAGCACCTCGCGTTCTTTCCGTTGTTGCTGCTCGAAGGGTGGAACCTGCACGTGGGAAGCGTGCGGACGCTGGCGCACCGGTCACGAAACCGTGTAATCGAGTCCACACTGCTACTCGTCCATCTGGGTGGGAGTCTCGCCCTTCTGCTCGCCGTCATGTCGCCGGTCAAAGCGGTCGTCTTCGTCGTGGCGCAGCAGTCGGTCTTCGGCCTGTACTTGGGGTCGGTCTTCGCGCCCAACCACAAAGGCATGGACATGCCGACGGGCGGTAGCCGGTCCGACTTCCTGCGACGCCAGGTGCTGACCTCCCGCAACATCATCGGCGGTCGCGTGACGGCAGCGGTGTTCGGCGGGTTGAACTACCAGATCGAGCATCACCTGTTTCCCAGCATGCCCAGCCGCAACCTGCGCCGATGCCGCCCCCTCGTGCGCGCGTTCTGCCTGGCACGGGATATCGCATACACCGAGACCAGCCTCGTCGCCTCATACCGATGGGTGCTGCGCTACCTACGCAGCGTCCAGCCCGATCAGATCGGGTGAGTGCGGGGAAACCGGCCGCGGCGCGAGGACCCTGGTCGCCGCAGCAGCACCCGGTCAGCGTTGAGCAGCCCGGTGGACTGGTCACCATCGTCGAGGGATCCTCGTTCATCCTCTCCGACCGCAGCGGTGACGTGCGGCCGGGCGATGCGGCTGGACTGTTTGTACTCGATGCTCGGGTCCTCAGCACATGGGAGTTGCTCATCGACGGGCATCCGTTGGAGCCACTGTCCGCCAGTGTCACGGAACCCTATTGCGCGACCTTCGTCGCGCATCCCAGCCCGCAGCGGATAGTGGGCGTGGACAGTTCCCTGTTGGTCGTTCGGCAGCGTTGGGTAGGCGACGGGATGAGGGAGGACCTGCAGCTGCGCAACTACAGCACCAAGCCCGTCACCGTTGCCCTCGAACTTCGGGTCGCGAGTGACATGGCTGGCCTGTTCGAGGTCAAAGCCGGCCGCGCCCGCGTCGAACGCGATCCCGTCCAGGTCGATGACGTACTGCACACCAGCAGCGTCCGCGGTGGAGTACGGCGAAGCGTCAAGGTCACGGAGCACGCCGCCGGCGAGCCCGGAGTCGCTGGCCACGAAGGCCTGTCGTGGGCGTTGACGATCCCCGCGAAGGGCCAGTGGCGCACCTGCCTCGAGGTCGCTACCTCCCTCGGCGATCGGGACATCGCACTGCAGTACGGATGCGGCGAGCGGCCCGCCGCCGCGAAGCCCAGCCAACGCCTGGTCTCGTGGCGCCGACGGACGCCGCTGCTCGTCACCGAAGACCAGCGACTCAAACAGGCGATCGGCCGCGCGGTCGACGACATCGGGTCGCTGGTCATCGAGGACCCAGCGCATCCGGATTCCCCCGTCGTTGCCGCCGGCGCGCCGTGGTTCATGGCGCTATTCGGTCGCGATTCACTGCTCGCCTCCTACATGTCGTTGATCGTCGACCCGGGTCTCGCGATCGGCGTGGCGCAGACACTGGCTCGCCTCCAAGGCGTCCGGGTCGATGCGGCGACCGAAGAACAACCCGGGCGGATCCTGCACGAAGTCCGGTTCACATCCGAAACCGGGGACGGCGAGACCGGTCACATCTATTACGGCACCGCCGATGCCACGCCCTTGTTCGTCGTACTTGTCGGCGAGCTGAGCCGGTGGGGCGTCTCACCGTCAGTCATCGACGGGTTGCTGCCCCACGTCGACCGGGCGCTGGAGTGGATCGAACGCTACGGCGACCGCGACGGCGACGGGTACGTCGAGTACCGGCGGCTGGCGCCGGAAGGGCTGCTCAACCAGGGTTGGAAAGACTCTTGGGACGGCATCAGCGACGCGGACGGCGAGCTTGCCAGCCCTCCGATCGCACTGGCCGAGGTGCAGGGCTACGTCTACGCGGCATACCGCGCGCGGGCCGAGCTGGCCCGGCTCCGATCGGACACCGCGACCGCAGAACGTTACGAATCGAAGGCTGCTGTTCTCGCAACGGCCTTCGACCGGGATTTTTGGGTGCCCGATCGCGGCTGGCTAGCAGTTGCACTGGACGGTGACAAACGGCAGGTGGACTCACTTGCCAGCAACATGGGCCACTGCCTGTGGAGCGGCATCATCCTGCCGGCGCGGGCTCCCGCGGTGGCCGCGCAGCTGATGTCCCCGCAGATGTTCAGTGGTTGGGGAGTGCGCACGCTGGCCGAAACCATGCCGCGCTACAACCCGTTGAGCTACCACAACGGCTCGGTGTGGCCACACGACAGCGCGATCGCGGCGGCGGGCTTGATGCGCTACGGATTCGTCGACGAGTCCTGCCGGTTGATCGACGCCGTGTTGGACGCGGCCGCGGCTAACAGTGGTCGGCTGCCGGAGCTGTACGCGGGTGTGGATCGCAGCGAGCTGCCCGTTCCGGTTGGCTACCCGACATCCTGTTCCCCCCAGGCTTGGGCCTCGGCCGCTCCCCTGCTGCTGTTGCGGACGCTGCTGCGGCTGGAGCCGCGGCTGGACATCGGGACCTTCACGACGGCACCCGTTGCCGGCAACCTGTCACCCGACGAGGTGGAACTGAGCTTCGCCGGGTCGCGCATCCAGATCCGCGTTGATGACGACCGGGCCGTGACGGTCACAGGGCTGCCGGCTGACGTGGCGGTCGTGACCGAGCCTCGTCGGGAAACACACGTCCCGGCGCGTCCGCAGCCATGATCCGCTCGTACGCCGCGAGGTGATCCTCGACGACCCGTGCCGTGGAGAACCGGGTCAAGACGGCGTTGCGGCACGCACGACGTTCCAGGAGCGGAATGTCGCCAACCCGACGCACCATATGTTCCTCGTCGGCGCACAAGAACCCGGTGCTGCCGTCCTCGACGATCTCCGGAGCCGCACCGTTCGGAAAGGCCAGCACCGGAGTACCAGCAGCCAACGCTTCGATCATGACCAGCCCGAATGGCTCCGACCATCGGATCGGGTTCACCAGCGCCGCCGCGTCCTGCAACAAGCTCAGCGCTTCCGCTCGGCCGACCTCGCCCACGTACTCGATGTCGCCGCCTAGCAACGGCTTGACCTCGGCAGCGAACCAGTCGCGTTCGGCAGGCTCACGCATCTTCGCCGCGATCCGAAGTGGCATGCCCGCCTGCCGCGCCACACGCGCGGCGACGTCGGCACCCTTGACCGGGTGCATGCGTCCAAGGAAAAGCAAATAGCCGCCGGCGCCCGGCCCGGGAGTGATCTCCTCGGGGTCCAGCCCGTGGTGGATGACGCGAGCTATCTGAATCCCCTGCAGCGACGCCTCGACCGCTTGCGCGTGAGAGATCGCGATGATCGGCACGCGACGTGCGAACGAGCGGTAAATGTCGCTCACTTCCGGGGTGAACGGGCCGTGGCTTGTCGTTAATATTGGCGGCGCTCCGTTGCGTCGGCCGATGGCGGCCCCGGCCAGGGTGTGATCGTGCACGACGTCACATCCCGCAAGACAGTCGTGCCCGCGAATGACATATGCCAGCTCGACCGTGGTCAGCCCGATCTCGTCAGGGCGCGCCGGCAGCGTGTGCGGCACCGTTGGGACCGGACAGGTCGAATCGCCCGGCGCGAACAACAACACCTCGTGCCCAGCGGCCACCAGCCCACGGGCCAACCGGTCAACGACGGCTTCCGTCCCGCCGTACGACGGCGGCGGAACCGGGACCCACGGCGGCGCTAGCAAGCCGATCTTCATCGGGCCCCGGTCGACCGACGTGCTGACTTAGCGGGCATGCGGGCGTCCATTCCTGGTGCGGGACGGCCGCGGCGCGCAAGGGTCCAGACAAGCCGGGCGCGTGAATCGCCACCATTCTACTGGGTTGAGACTCACACCCCTGTATCTCGCGCTTCGCGCAGATACGACCCCCGCCGCAGGACTTGTCAGCGGGACGGGTTCCACCGTCGGCGCCGTCGACCCGGTGGTTCGACGGCGTCGTCTTCAGGTTGTGCCTGCGCGTTCAGAAGTCGGGCGACAACGGGGTGCGGCGGGCGGAGTTGATCTTGTAGTCGGGCGGCGAAGTCGATCGCTTCGTCGCGCTCGCGGCGTAGTTCGGCGTTGTCGTGTTCGAGCCAGCTGACCCGGCTTCGCAGCATGCGTACCTCGTCGGCGAGGCTCTGTTCCTCGTCGGTGCGGGCAGTGCGGCGGCGCTCCTCGTAGGCGCGTTGCCGGTGGGCTTGGCTGCAGTAGCGGGGGGTGGGGCCGGAGCGGCGTTCGACGGTGAACTGCTCACCACAGAACGCGCAGCGGGCGGTCCGTCTTCCGGCCATGCGCGCAGCGTACGACCTGTCACCGACGCTCCCAGTCGAGCGGCCCCAGCCCATCAGTGACGAGTCGAGGTGGGTGTCCCCACCTGTCAGTGACGGGCCGCGGGACCGTCCTTGGCGCTGGATTGGGCACTCATTTTACGCGGGATATTCGTCACGTTGACGGGTCGGGGGACTCGTGGGGGCGTTCGTGGGGACCCCGGCCCGTGACGATGCCGCGCATGGGCGTGTGCGTGTCGGTTCTGGTAGCGGTTCTGGCTCGGTCCGCCGCGACGCTGCTCGCCATGGAACCGGCCGGCTGGGGTGAGCCGTCGTGATCTCGATCTCGCGTCTGGGCTCCGGATCGACCGCTGCGGACTACTACCTGGAGAAGCAGGCGGGATGCGAGCTGGACTACTACACCGGCGTCGGCGAGGCGGCCGGTCGTTGGCTGGGCGACGGCGCTCGCGCCCTCGGCCTGGACGGGGCGTTGAACGCGGCGGGGGAGCAGATGCTGCGTGGGCTGCTGTCCGGGTGCGGCGGGGACGGGCGGCCGCTGGTCAAGCCGGTCCTGCGTGCCGACCCGCGCGGGCTGCTGCTCGCCGAACCCCTCGTCCGCGCCTTGGACGCGACCGGCCGTCGTAGCGGTGCCGATCTGCTCGGCGACGCCAAGACGGCGACCGCCTTCGACATGGCGGTGGCCGCGGTGGATGCGGGGAAGCCATCGACACTGCCGGCGGACCTGGTCGGGCAGGTCGCAGCGGCCGCCGGGCTCGACGCGGTCGCGTTGTACCGGTCGGTCGACGGCACCGACACCTACACCCCCGCCTTCGCCCACGCCGGGGCGAAGGTCGACGTGCGCCGGGCCGGGCTCGACGTCACGGTGTCGGCGCCGAAGAGTGTGAGTCTGCTGTTCGGGATCGGCGACCCGGCCATGTCCAAGGCGGTACGCGCCGCGCATGACGTCGGGGTCAGCGAAGTGGTCGCCTACTTGCAGCGGCACGCCGCGACCGCCGCCCGCGGGCATCACGGCGGCGGCCGGCGGGCGCCGCGGATCGGCACCGACGGGCTGATCGTCGCCGCGTTCGACCATCGCACCAGCCGCGCCGGTGACCCCCAGATGCACACTCACCTAGTCATCCCGAACCTGGTCCGCGGGGCGGACGGCCGTTGGTCGGCGATGGACACCAACTCTCTCTACCGGCACGCGCGCACGGCGAGCAGCCTCTACCACGCCGTCCTACGCGGTGAGCTCACCAAGACCCTAGGTGTCGCCTGGACGCGGGTCGACAAGGGGATCGCGGAGGTCGACGGGATCCCAAGGTCGACGATCGAGCACTTCTCCAAACGGCGCGGTCAGATCGTCGACGAGCAGACGCGGCGCGGCTGGTTCAGCACCAAAGCCGCGCAAGTCGCGTGCCTCGTCACCCGCCCCGCCAAAACCCACGAAACGCCGGCGACGTTGCGAGGGAGGTGGGCGGAGGAAGCGGCGACCGTCGGACTCGACGCGCTCATTCTGCAGCGACTCACCGGCAGAACAGGCGGACCCGACGAACCCGCCATCGACGTGCTCGCGACGCGGCTGTTCGGACCGGCCGGTGTCACCGCCGACCGCACGACGTTCACCCGACAGGACCTCGCCCAAGCGATCTGCGAGACCCTACCCGCCGGAACACCGGTCCGCCTCGCGGACGTCGACCGACTCGTCACCACCCTGATCGCGCATCCCGACGTACTGCCCGTCGTCGGTGACGGTCCTCAACGCCGCTACACCACCCGCGAACTCGTCGCCACCGAACAGCACGCGCTCACCCTCGCCGACAGCCCGCGTGAACGGCCGGTGCGGATCATCCCGGCCCGGCACGTCGGGCGGCTCATCGTCGGGTCCGGGCTCAGTGACGAACAGCAGGCGATGGTCACCGCGCTGGTCAGCAGCCGACGGCACGTCGATGTGGTCACCGGACCTGCCGGGTCCGGCAAGACCGCCGCGCTCGCTCAAGCGGCGCGGCTCTGGTCGCTGATTCACCGGCCCGTCCAGGGCGCGACGGTCGCGTGGCGCGCCGCGCAGAACCTCGAAGCCGCGACCGGGATCCCGACCCGTAGCGTCGCCGCCACCCTGCGCAGCGCTGATACCCACGGACTACCGGCCGGGGTCGTTCTCGTGGTGGACGAAGCGAGCCTGGTTAACACCAGAACCCTCACCCGCCTCCTCGAGCACGTGCACCGCGCGGACGGAACACTCGTGCTCGTCGGCGACCCAGAACAGCTGCCGGAGATCGGCGCGGGCGGACTGTTCGCTGCCCTCGCCGACCGCGACACGACGATCAGGCTCACCGACAACCAACGGCAACACGCCACGTGGGAACGCGCCGCCCTCACCCAACTGCGCGAAGGTGACAGCGCTGGCGCGCTCGACGCCTACGTCAACCACGACCGCGTGCACACGACGCTGACTAGTGGCGAGCTGCTCGAACAGGTCGCTGCCGACTACGCCGCCGCAGCAGGGCGCGGTGAGCAGGTGCTCGTTCTCGCCGCACGCCGCGTCGACGTCGCACAGCTCAACCGACACATCCGCGAGCACCTCATCCACGCCGGCGCCCTCGGCGGCGACGAGCTTCGCGTCCCGAGCGACCGCGGTCCGCGCGCCTACCGAGTCGGCGACCAAGTCCTCGTCACCGTCAACGACCGCGACCGCGGCCTGCTCAACGGCACCCGCGCCACCATCACCGACCTCCAGCGTCGCCGCGGCACCGTCGAACTACGAACCGACGCCGGGCAGCGAGTCGTCCTCGACCGCAACTGGCTCGCCAGCGGACACCTCGAACCCGGCTACGCCAGCACCATGCACAAAGCCCAAGGTGTCACCGTCGACACCACCCTCATCTACGGCGCCGGACCGCTCACCCGCGAACACGCCTACGTCGCGTTGTCCCGCGGGCGGCTCGCCAACCACATCTACCTCGCCGTCGACACCGTCGACATCGACATCTGCGGCCCGCAGGTCAACCAAGCGCGACTCGACGAGGTGTCGCTCACCGCCGACCTGCTCGAACGCATCAGCGTCAGCGGCAGCCACCAACTCGCCAGCCGCCAGACCTGGCCTCCGACGCCAGAACACGACGACGGCTACGGCCACGTTCGCGACCTCATCAACCACCACGACAACGACCGCGGCTACGGGCTGAGCCGATGAGGCGCAACGTGGCCAGGGACGCGGACTTCGTCATCGCTTCAGGTGGGGAAGCTCGATGACGACATACGAACTTCCCGACGGCGCCGATCCTCGCCACACCTTCCTTTCTGCGCGCGACATCATGGCGCGCTACGGATGGGGCCGGACCAAGTGTTACGAGATGATGCGTCGCGCCGACTTTCCAACCGCCGTTGGTGGTGACCGTTATCGGCTGGACAGCCTGATGGCATGGGAGGACGCCCAACTCGCCGCACGTCCCGCGGCGACTTCCGTGCTGCCCCCGTTTCCTGCGCGAAAGCGAGGTGTCCGCCGCGATGTGCCGGCGCGTGCGTCGTGACCGGTCACCGCGGTCTCGCTAGTAGTCCTCCAACTGCTTGGTGACTGTCGTGAGTGCGTCAGCCCCGGAGCGCACGTAGTGCGCAATTACCGTCGCCAACTGATCCCCGAGCCACGCGGCGACATCGGCCCACTCCCGGCGCAGCTCGTCATGCCAGAACGCAGCAGCGTGATGCCGCAAGTTGCGATACGGGATGAAGGCCGGCCAGGCGTTGTCTGGGTCGTTCTTTGCCACCCAACGACGGACGCGATGCCACCGATCGTTCAGCAGCTCGCTGCGCGGCGGACGCCCTGTATCCGTGTCGACGAACACCCACAACTCATCTGCCGGGTCGACGGGCACTTCCCACCAACGATCTGGCGAGGTCGCGAGCTTTCCGCGGCGAACCCGTTCCTCCGCTTGCGCCCGCGTCACCTCTGCTCCCGACGCGTCCCGCGGCAGCCCAAGCAACACGGCGCAACGCGGCAAGAGCTGATCCAGGACGGACCGAGGCAGCGGCGCGTCGTGAAGGACGCCGTTCTTGACGGGGCCCCGGAACGGTTCGCTGTCGGCCTGCCGGGGTTGGGTCCACGAGCCATTGACGGCAACCACGCCTCTGTCGAAATACACGTCGATCGCGCGGAGACCGTGCTGCTCCGAGAGGCGCAACCCGCCGTAACCTGCGACCCGAATCTGCGTACCGAACAACGGCAACCGCCGAAGCTCGACCGGCCCGGTTCGCGTGAGTTGGTCGGCGGCGGCAGCCATGCGGTCCACCTGGTGCCGCTCCGGCCGAAGCTCGGGCGGAACGTAACCGCGGCCAGCGCCATGCAGCTGTTGCTGGCGAGGCAGCGCGAGCCCGTCGAGCGGATCGACGTCGCGCGACAGCCATCCCTCGCGCCAAGCCAGTGCGCGCATCGCGGCCATGTCCTGCCGCACGTCTGCCAGTCGGCCGACAGATCGCACCCCACGGGACTGCGCCTCCGCGATCACCCGGCGAGAATGCTCTACTCGCCACCGCGACACCGGCAGGTCCCCGAGGACCGGGCGAATGTGCACCTTCAGGCGGCTCTCGCGTTGCTCGACGGTTCGCGCCGCCTTCCCTCGAGCGCGGGAATCAGCCAGGTAGAGATCCGCCAGAGCGTCGCCTGTTCGTTCCCGCTGAACACGTGCCCGCGCGGGGCCAGTCGCCCGCGCGTCCAGAGCCCGCTCGACAGCAGTAAAGATGCGCCTGGCCTCGTCCTCGGTGGGTGCTGTGCGGCTCGTCCACACCCAACCGTCAGGCGTCTCCTCTTTGAAGGTCACCCGGTAAAGCCGGTACCGGCCACTGGGTGCGTACAGAGCCGGACGCCACGGCCGCAGACCGCCACCGTGAGTACGGGGCCGGCCGGTGGCGAGGACCCGCTGCGGGGCGGCCATCAGTCGCCACTGACACTGACGTCGAGGGAGCAGTTGGACATCTCATCTGTCTTTCTCGTATGTCTAGCGCAACTATGAGACAGATCAACGCACTGGTCAACAGTGCCAGGAGGCAGAACGCATGGCGAACCGGCTAGCGGACTCAACGAGCCCATACTTGCTGCAGCACAAGGACAATCCTGTTGACTGGTGGCCGTGGTGCCCTGAGGCGTTTGATGAGGCTCGGCGGCTGAACAGACCAGTTCTCCTGTCCGTCGGCTACGCCGCCTGCCACTGGTGCCACGTCATGGCGCACGAGTCGTTCGAAGACGAAGCGGCCGCAACGTACGTCAACAAGCACTTCGTTGCGATCAAGGTCGACCGCGAGGAACGCCCCGACGTGGACGCCGTCTACATGGAGGCGACGCAGGCGATGACCGGCCACGGCGGCTGGCCGATGACCTGCTTCCTGACGCCCAGCGCCGAGCCGTTCTTCTGCGGCACCTACTTCCCGCCCGACGACCGGCCCGGCATGCCGTCCTTCCTGCGGTTGTGCGCGTCAGTGG